>JAQFVJ010000011.1 GCA_029439525.1 Caballeronia sp. BR6202001591004 | reverse complement strand
TTTGTCAAAGGGCGGCGTCGCGCGCTACATAGAGCTTTCAACGATCCATCATGAACCGACCACCTGATTCGACTTTCCCGAGCGCGGTGCCAGGCCTGCTCGCGCGCTACGCCCATTTCGCGGCGGCCGCCGGCTTCATCGGCGTGTTGTCGCTGCTCATCGTGCCGATCCCGCCGTTTCTGCTCGATCTCTTTATCAGCGTGAACTTCCTGATGCTGTTTTCGACCATCTACGTATCGCGTGCGGCGGACCTGCGGGCTTTCCCGCGCTGTTGCTGATGACGGCGCTCCTACGGCTGGCCACTGCGATCGCATCGACGAAGATGATCCTCGTACACGCCCATGCCGGGCGCATTAGCATCATTCAGGCTTTCGGCGAACTCGTGGCGGGCAGCAATGTCGCGACGGGTATCGGTCGTGGCTTCTGGTGTTGTGCGCGATACAGTTCATCGTCGTTGCCAAGGGGGGCGGACCGGATCGCGGAAGTCTCGGTGCGCTTCACGCTCGACGGCATCCCGGGACGCCAGATGAGCATCGACGCCGATCTGCGTAGCGGTCTCATCAGAGCCTAGCAGGCCGGCATACTGCGCGCGGGCCTCGAGCGCGAGACGTACTTCTACGGTTCGCTCGATGGCGCGATGAAGTTCGTCAAGGGCGACACCATCGCGAGCTTCGTGATCGCGATGGTCAATATCGCGGGCGGCCTCGCGATCGGACTCGGCCAGCGCGGCATGAGCTTCGGCGACGCGCTGCAGGTCTACACGATCCTCACCATCGGCGACGGGCTGGTTTCGCAGATTCCCTCGCTCGCCGTGTCGATCGCCGCAGGCCTGTTCGTCACACGCGTTGCGTGTCGCCCGCGAGCGGAGCGACGAATCTGGGCGCCGATCTCTATGCGCAATTGACGAGCCGGCCCGCCGCGCTTCTGATGGCGGGCGCGACGTGTGCGGCGCTCGCGCTCATTCCGGGCTTTCCCATTCAGCTCGGTGCGATCGCCGCGACGCTGGCGGGCCTCGGGCTGCTTCTGATCAAGGCCGAGCGCCTTCACGCAATGAGAAGCATGCGCCCATGCCGGCGCTCGCACGCGACTGCAGCCGCCACGTGCCCCGCATTTTCTGGATGAAGCCGATTTCGGCACGAGCAACGTGCCGCGGCCTCGCATCGGCCGGGACGCCGTGCGGGCATTGCGGCCCGAGACGCTGAACGGCTTGCTCGGGAGTTTGCGCGACAGTCTCAACGCGCGGCTGAGCTTGCCGTTTCCGGGCCTCGTGTTTCAGGTCGACACACGGCTCGCGGCCGACCGCTATATCGTCGATGTCGACGACGTGCCGTTTTTCAGCGGAACGCTCGTCGCGCAGCATGTGCTCGTCAGTGGCCGCGCGGCGGACGTCAGGATGGAAGGCGTAAGCCGGGATATCGGTCGGGAGCGGAGAAATCCGTCTGGGTGGCAGCGAATCAGGCCGCATCGCTCGATGCTGCTGTCTTCGTTATGGACTCGCCGGATGACGCGCTCTGCCAGCATCTGCTGGAAGTGATCGAACGATGCGCGCCGCGCCTGATGGGCACGCAGGAGGCACGCTTTCTCCTCGGCCGCATCGGTCAGGAGTTTCGCGAACTTGCGTTGCAGATCGAGCAGCGCGTCACGACGATGCGCCTTGCCGCCGTGCTTCGTCAGCTATTGCAGCAGCGTGTGTCGATCCGCATGTCGATCCGCAATCTGCGCGGGATTCTGGAGGCCGTCCTGCGGGTGCCCAACAACGAATCGACGCTCAAACGCATGGTGCGCGAGTGCAGGATCGAACTCGGTCCGCAGATCGCGCGCACCTATGCCGATCTCGACGCGTGGAAGATCAGGACCGCCGTGCTCGAACCGGCGTGGGAGACCGATCTCGAAGCCCGCATACGTCTGGGCGTGGACGGCGAGCCTTATTTCCCGCTCGACTTCCAGCAACTGGATGCGGTGCGGCGCGTGCTCGGCGAAGCCGCGGCGTCCGTGCGCGTGCTCGTCACGTCGGCGATTTTACGGTTGCATATGGCGCATCTGCTCGACACGCTGGGCATCAGGTTGGACGTGCTCGCCATCGAAGAAATCCCGCGCGGCGTGTACCGCGTGCGCACCGTCGCCACCTTGAGGAGAGCGTGACGGACAAGAGCAGGGTCACACCGGTCGCGGCGGCGGCATTGCTCGATGCGCCCGTGCTGCACGGGCGCGTGGTCGAGGCGCGGGGCGTGATCGCGCGCGTCGTCGGGGCATCGCTGCGGATCGGCGAAAAGGTTCGGCTGATCCGTCTGGACACGCGCGAGGAGCAGACGGGCGAAGTCATCGGATTCGCGCCCGACGGCGCGCTCGTCATGCCCTTCGCCGAACTGGCCGGACTCTCGGATATCACGCGCGTCGAAGTCGAACGCTGCGGGCTGACGTGGGAGCGACTCGACGGGAACACACTCGGCGGGCGCATCCTGAGCGGTCTCGACGATGCACCCGATGGGCGACCGCAGCCGGTTGCCGATACGAGCGCGAGCGCGAAGGCATGGCGTCATGCGCTTGCGCCGATCAATCCGCTCGAACGTCCGGTGATCAGCCGGCCATTCGTCACGGGCGTGTGAGCCATCGACGGATTGTTGACGTGCGGCCAGGGGCAGCGTGTGGGCATCTTCGCGACGGCGGGTGGCGGCAAGAGCAAGTTGATGGGCATGATCGCCGATGGCGCGCAGGCGGACGCCGTCGTGGTCGCGTTGATCGGGGAGCGCTGGCACACGAAGTCGCTGAGTTCGTGCACGATCATCTGCGCGGCCGTCGCGAGCGCGTAACCGTGATCGCGTCGACGTCCGATCGGCCGGCGGCAGAGCGCATCCGCACATCGCAGCTTGCGGGCGGCATCGCATTCGCATTGCGGGCGGCAGGGAAAGCAGGTGCTGCTGTTCGATTCGCTGACGCGTTACGTGCGTGCGCTGTGCGAACTCGGCCTTGCCGTCGGTGAGCTGCCGACGCGCCGTGGCTATCCGCCACGTGTCTTCGCCGAATTGCCCAGGCTGATCGAGATGAGTGGTCCGACGCGGGAGGGCAGCGTCACCGCGTTCTTCACGGTTCTCGCCGAGGACGAGGACGCGAGCGATCCCGTCGTGGAAGAAGCGCGCGCTTGCTGCTGGACGGGCATATCCAGCTTTCCGCGCAGCTCGGCGCGGGCGGTGTTTATCCGGCGATCGACATTCTGCGCAGCAAGAGCCGCCTCATGACACGCATGACGGGCGAAGCGCATCGCGAATCCGCGCGGCGTGTGCGGGAATGGCTTGCAGTGTATCAGGATGTCGAACTATTGTTGCAGATCGGCGAGTATCGGCAAGGCGCCGATCGGGCGGGCGATCGCGCCATCGAACGGCATCTGCAATTCGGGAATTCATGCGTCAGAGTCATGGCCAGCACTCGAGCTACGAATCCATGCTCGCCTGCGCTACATGCGTTGAGCGCGGCGGCGGATGCGTCGTCGTGAGCGGCGGCGCCGACGAACTGCGCAAGTGGCGCATGCTCGCCCGTGTGCGGGAGCTGCGCGTGAGCCGCTGCCAGCAGATGCTTGGACGCAGGCAGCGCGTCGCGACGCGATGCCGTGGCGGCAGGCGCTAACGTTGCATCGGCTGCGCGATGAGGCGTTGCTCGCGGATATTCAGACGGCGCGACGAACACTCGCCGATGCGTTGCGGGAGGTAGCTGCGGCGAGTGCCGTGTTGCGCTGTGAGATGCGCGCGCGGGATTTGGCGCGGGTGCGTGAAAGGGAGGAAGGAGGTAGGTTGCGGGATGAAGCGGAGTAGTGAGGGGAGTGCTTTGTTGGGCGGCAGCCGTTTCCGCCCCGTAGACCTTAAATGATGTTACGCCCAGTCCACCCGCTCGATCGGACGCTTACCGAAAAAATCGCGCTGCGCAGGGTTGACTAATAGCATTCAATCTCCCGCCCACTTTCCTTGATGCATGGATTCCTCAAGCACGCCTAGCGTGATTTGCAATCCTCCGATGGCTTCTTCGCGCCGTCCGACTGAACGGCGTCTTAAGGGCCGTCCAAAGCCATTGCGAATTTCTCATTTCGATCGATGGATAGTAGCGCGCGAGATCAAACTCGTTCATCTCCACATCGAACTTCACGCTCCACTTTTTCAGGAAGGTAGAAATCGCTGGCGGATTCATGTCCAGATCGTGGTAAAGATCGTCCTCAGGCGTGAAGTGATCCTTCCCGATCAGAAGCTTGTCTATGTAATGCTCGATGAACTCGATCAAAGCCTTCTATTCCGACGATTCGGGATTCGTCACAGCCGGTCTTCCGGTTTCACCGTGTCGTTACAGGTCTGAACGGACCGGAACAGCATAATCGACACGTCCGATGCAAGCAGTATCCATCTAACGCCCGGAATCGCGCGCCCGACAAAAGCGTCGAGATTGCGCATGAACTTGATCTGCAACAAAAGTAGACTGGAAAACGAAGTGACGGTTGGCAGAATTCCGTATTTGATTTCCAAAGGCAGCATTCGTCGCGAAACGACTGATGCGACCGATGTTTCCTTGACCGCTCCGTTGAACTTGCCGCGGGTCTGGATGTATTGGCTGGTCGAGCAAGATCAAGGCGATGCCGGTCAGATCGTCGAGCCCGGTTCGTTTGCAAACCTCGTCAAGGGTGGTGAGAAAGAAGAGTTGCGCTGGCTCGAGATCTGTGTGATCACCGAATCGATAGTGGTTGCTCATGCTCGCTTTCTTCAGATTATCAAAACCCAAGCTATCATAAATTAATTAGGTAAGAAAATAAATTATTGCCATGAAGCAAAGATATCGTGCGTAAAATAAAAACGGGGCGACTCTGTCAAGAGCCGCCCCGTCTCCCCCACTAAAACCCCTCACGCCCAATTCGCGTGAAAACTCCCTTCCTTATCCACCCGCTCGAACGTATGCGCACCGAATAAATCCCGCTGCGCCTGCACCAGATTCGCGGGCAGCCGTTCCGAGCGATACGCATCGAAATACGCGATCGCCGACGAGAAAGCCGGCACCGGAATCCCCGCCTTCACGGCAGCAACCACGACATCGCGCAGCGCTTCCTGATACTTCGCGGCGATATCGCTGAAATACGGATCGAGCAGCAGGTTCGCCAGTTCCGGATTCGTCTTGTACGCATTCTTGATCTTCTGCAGGAAGCGCGCGCGGATAATGCAGCCCGCCCGGAAGATCTTTGCGATCTCGCCGTATTGCAGATTCCAGTCGTACTCGTCCGATGCCGCGCGCAACTGCGCGAAGCCCTGCGCATACGACACGATCTTCGACAGATACAACGCACGCCGCACCGATTCGATGAACGCCGCGCGATCGCCGTCGAACTTGGGCGTCGGGCAGGACAGTACCTTGCTTGCCGCCACACGCTGCGTCTTCAGTGACGACAGCACGCGCGCGAATACCGCTTCGGTAATCAGCGGCAGCGGCACGCCCAGGTCCAGCGCGTTCTGGCTCGTCCACTTGCCGGTGCCCTTTTGGGCGGCACGGTCGAGAATGACATCGACGAGATCCTTGCTGGTTTCCTCGTCTTTCTTCGAGAAAATCTTCGAGGTGGTCTCGATCAGATAGCTCTCCAGTTCGCCCTGATTCCACTCGACATACATCTTGCCGAGCTCTTCGTTCGACAGACCGGCGACGCGCTTCAACACGTCATAGCTTTCGGCGATCAACTGCATGTCGCCGTATTCGATCCCGTTGTGCACCATCTTCACGAAATGGCCCGCGCCGTCCGGACCCATGTAGGCGACGCACGGCTCGCCGTCCGGCGCCTTCGCGGCGATCTCGGTGAGGATCGGTGCAACCAGATCGTAGGCTTCCTTCTGTCCGCCCGGCATGATCGACGGACCGTTGGGCGCGCCTTCCTCGCCGCCCGACACGCCCGTGCCGATGAAGTGAAAGCCCGACTTCGCGAGATCCTGATTGCGGCGGATGGTGTCGGTGAAATGCGTGTTGCCGCCGTCGATGAGAATGTCGCCTTTTTCCAGCAGCGGGCGCAACTGGTCGATGGTTTCATCGGTGCCTATGCCGGCCTTCACCATCATCAGAATGCGGCGCGGTTTTTCCAGCGATTCGACGAACTCTTCCAGCGTGTACGTCGGTACGAGCTTTTTGTCGGGATGTTCGGCAATCAGTTCGTCGGTTTTGGTGCGGCTCCGGTTGTAGACCGATACGGCGTGTCCGCGGCTCTCGATGTTCAAGGCCAGGTTGCGGCCCATGACGGCGAGACCCACCACGCCGATAGCTTGTTTGCTCATGCTTGATCTCCGAAGATCCGAGAAGTCGAGCGGCTCGTGGCGCGCGGCCTCGGGGTGAAAACGTGTCGATGGATGCGGTGCGGAAGAGGTCGTCCCCGGGCGGCCGGCGCTGGCGCGGGCTCGACGGACCACGCATAGCGCGGGCCGGAACTCTACCAGCAGCGCGACCGTCGCGCGCAGCAGACCGATGGAATTTACCACTTTGAGCCTGATCGAGCAGGCCACGCGCTGCTTCGCGGGCGAATCCCACATAGAAGAACGGCCGAATCCGACTTTCCGAGAACATGGCGCAATCCCGGCGTGCGCGAGGCCATCACTACAGCGTCTATGTCGTCCAATTGTCGGACATGGTCTGGAACGAGGCGCGCTTTCGCCGCGCCAATTCGGATTATGTGCCCGGCATGCCATGCGTCTATGTCGGCATGACGGGCATCGATCCGGACGTGCGTTTCGACAAGCACAAGGCAGGCATCCAGTCGAACCGGTTCGTGCGAGAATTCGGTCTGCGCCTACTGCCGAAGCTCTACGAGATGTACAACCCGATGCCCTACGACGGCGCGCGCGACATGGAAGTGGAACTGGCCATCAGCCTGCGCGAAGCGGGCTACGGCGTGTGGCAGGCGTGAACCAGGAAGCGTGAAGTGAAGACGGCACCCTTGAGCGAACAACAACAAACGGAGTGAAACATGCGGATTCTGATTGTCTGCGCAGGCGCCATCGGCGGATATTTCGGCGCGCGGCTGCTCGCCAAGGGTTGCGATATCACCTTTCTGGTGCGCGAGCGTCGCGCCGAATTGCTGCGCCGGAACGGGTTGACGGTGCACACGCCGGGCGGCCATCTGTATGTTGAGAACCCGAAGCTCTTGCTGTCGAAGGACATCGACGGCCCATACGATCTGATTCTCCTGAGCTGCAAGGCCTACGATCTTGCAAGGCGCGGGATTCCTTCGCGCCCGCCGTCGGCACCGACACGGCCATCCTGCCGCTTCTGAACGGCATGGCCCATCTCGATGCGCTCGACGCGCGCTTCGGTCCCGCCAACGTGCTCGGCGGGCAGTGCTCGATCGCGGCTACCCTGAATCCCCAGGGCGAAATCGTGCAGATGAGCACACGATGCACTCGCTGGTGTTCGGCGAACGCACGGGCGGACGCTCACCGCGCGTCGACGCCATCGAGGCGCAGATGAGCGAGATCGGCTTCGATCTAACCGTCAGCGAAAACGTGCTCCAGTCGATGTGGGACAAGTGGGTGTTCCTCGCGACCGCCACCTGCCTGATGCGCGCGCCGATCCGCGACATTCTCGCGACGCCGGCGAGCGAGGAAGTGCTGCGCCGCCGCCTCTTCATGGAATGCGAGAACGTCGCAGCGAACAACGATCATCCGCCGAGCGAAGCCGTCATCACGCGCGCGTTCGTTCTTCGGCAACCGTGAATCGTCAATGACGGCGTCGATGCTGGAAGTCGCGTATGCGCACCTGAAAGCGTACGAGTCGCGCCGGGCGCGGGCGGCCGACGAATGAATCGCAGAATGCACGCCACGTTTTCAGGCCGCTGACGCCGAAACCGGAACGCTTGGAGCGCGCATGCGCACGCTGTACGCTTGCGGCTTTTCATGCCTGCTGACACGCGCGCGCGCCATGGCCCACGAATCCGCTTTGACTGACCTCCCGTGCCCGAGCATCGCGCAAATCTTTACCGGATTTCTGACGCTCGGGTTGATCGCCTTCGGCGGCGCGCTGCCGCTCGCGCGCCGTGAACTCGTCGAGCGACGCAAGTGGCTCGATGCCGACGAGTTCACCGATCTGCTCGACCTGTGCCAGTTTCTGCCGGGCGGCAACGTCATCAATCTGTCGGTCGCGGTCGGCATGCGCTTTCGCGGCCTGCCGGGTGCGCTCTCGGATTGCTCGGGCTAATCGTTGGTCCCTCGCTCATCGTGATCGGGCTGGGCATGATCTATCAGCGCACGCATCAGGACCCGCGCATCGCACATCTGTTCGCGGGGCTGGCGGCGGCCGCCGCTGGCCTGCTCGTGTCGATGTCGGTCAAGATTCTCTGGCCGCTGCGCAAAAAGCCCGAAGCGGCGATCATCGCGCTGGTGATGTTCGTCCCATCGCGTTTCTCAGGCTGCCGCTGTTGCCGTCGATGCTTGTGCTTACGCCCGTTTCCGTCCTGATCGCGCGCAAGGTGCAACGATGATCGGCACGCTCGTTTCCCTCGCGCTGATCTTCAGCCAGCTTTCGCCGCTCGCGTTCGGTGGCGGCAACACGATTCTTCCGGAGATGCAGCGGCAGGTCGTCGACGTGCATCACTGGATGACGAAGGTCGATTTCTCCGCGCTTTTCGCGCTCGCGCAGGCCGCGCCGGGTCCCAACATGATGGTTGTCACGCTGATCGGCTGGCACGTCGCGGGCTGGCCGGGCGTGATCGTTACGTCGATCGCGAAGTTCGGGCCGCCGTTGTGCGTGACCATTCTCGCAATGCACGCATGGGAGCGCTTTAAGGATCATCCGTGGCGGCGCTATGTGCAGCTCGGCCTCGTGCCGATCACCGCGGGGCTGGTGGGGGCGAGCGCGCTCTTGATCGCGGAGGCGTGGGACGGCACGGCGGTGCTCGTGGGCATCACCGTCGCGGTGGCGCTGCTGTCGTACAAAACACGAAGCTGCATCCGCTGTGGCTGCTGGCGGCGGGCGCGCTGATCGGGCTCACAGGGTTCGGCCAGTAAGTCATCCGTGAGCCACCCGCGAGTCGCCTGTGAATCGCCCATGAAAGCGGGCAGGTTTTCTGCTGAAATCACAAATCACAAAAACCGCATTGAGGACGACGTCATGACGATGAACATCGAATACGCGAAGACGGCCCCGGAGCGCGAGGAGATCGACACGCTCACCGGTCCCGTGGTCGTCGAGTTCGGCACCGACTGGTGCAGCTTCTGCCGCGCCGCGCAGCCGCTGATCGCGCAGGCGTTTCAGGACCACGGCGACGTGAAGCACATGAAGATCGAGGACGGCAGCGGCCGTCCGCTCGGCCGTTCGTTCCGCGTGAAGCTGTGGCCGACGCTCGTCTTCATGCTCGGCGGCAAGGAAGTCGCGCGCCTAGAGCGCCCCGGCGACGCCAACGAAATCCGCGACGCGCTCGCGTTGATCGACGAGCCGCTCGCAAAGTATAAGTCAGCGGCCAACGCTGGACCAAAGGTTATCCCTTGGTCGAGTCTTATCTCAAAAACTTATATGATGACTCGATGACCTTACAAACCCAGTCCGACCGCATGTTCGAGAAGATTCCGCCGCTCGCGCTCGCCGATACGGTCGCGCAGCAACTGCAGAAATGATCGAGGCGGGCAGCTTTGCCGCGACCGCCGACCGAGGCCGTGCTGGCGCAGGAATTCGGCGTGAGCCGTACCGTGATCCGCGAGGCGGTGTCGCGGCTGAAGAATGAAGGCATGGTCGAGCCGCGTCAGGGCAGCGGCGTGTTCATCGTCGAGCGCGCGGGCATCCGGCCGTTGCGCATCGATTATGCGCAGGCGGTCGAGCCGGGCGCGGTCGTCCATATCCTTGCGCTGCGGCGCGCGATCGAAGCCGAAGTCGCATCGGAGGAGGCCACCACGCGCCGCACCGACGAGCAGATGGCCGCCATCGACGCGGCCATCTGCTCGCGTGTATCGAACAGGCGGTGCGCGCGGGCAAGAACGGCGTCGCGGAAGACGTGGCGTTCCATCGCGAAATTGCGACCGCGACGGGCAATTCGTTCTTCCTGAAAACGCTCACCTTTCTGAATCAGTATCTCGAAACCGGCACGCTCGTCACGCGCGGCAACGAGGCGCTGCGCGAGGACTTCACGCGTCAGGTGCTGTGGAGGAGCACGCGGCCATCGTCGAGGCGATCCGCGTACGCGATCCCGCCGCCGCGCGCCATGCCGCGCAGACTCATCTCATCAATGCCGCGCGCCGGTTGGCGGAAGCGGGCATCTGCTCAGGACTTGATATGACTCGAAACGTCGGTGTGATCGGACTGGGCGCGATGGGCATGGGCGTCGCGCGTTCGTTGTTGCGCGCGGGTTTTGCCGTGCACGCGTGCGACGTGCGCTAGAACGTGCTCGATGCCTTCGCGAAGGAAGGCGGCATCGCGTGCACGTCGCTCGCCGAGTTGGGCAGCAAGTGCAATGTCGTGCTGACGGTGGTCGTCAATGCCGCGCAGACCGAAGCGGTGTTGTTTGGCGAGCAGGGCGCGTCGATGCGATGAAACCCGGCGGCGCCGTGCTCGCGTGCGCGACTGTCTCGCCGGGCTTCGCCATCGAACGGGCAAGCGTCTTGCCGAAAAGGGCCTGCTCATGCTTGATTCGCCCTTGTCGGGCGGCGCGGCCAAAGCCAATTCCGGCGAGATGACGATGATGACCTCCGGCCCCGCCGACGCCTACGCCGCCTGCGAAGACGTGCTCGATGCGATCGCGGGCAAGGTCTACCGGCTCGGCGACGCGCACGGCGCGGGCTCGAAGGTGAAGATCATCAACCAGCTTCTGGCGGGCGTGCGTGCATATCGCCGCCGCCGAGGCGATGGCGCTGGGCCTGCGCGAAGGTGTCGATCCCGATGCGCTCTACGACGTCATCACGCACAGCGCGGGCAACTCGTGGATGTTCGAGAACCGCGTGCCGCACATCCTGTCGGGCGACTACACGCCGTTGTCCGCCGTCGATATTTTTGTGAAGGACCTGGGCCTCGTGCTCGACACGGCTCGCACGAGCAAATTCCCGTTGCCCTTGTCGGCGGCGGCGCATCAGATGTTCATGATGGCGTCGACCCCGGGTCATGGCGGCGAGGACGATTCCGCAGTCGTCAAAATTCTTCCGGGCATCGAAGTCCCGAAGGGGGCGAAGTAATGGCGCAAGCGGCGCAGGCACTGCTCGGCTGTATCGCCGACGATTTCACCGGCGCGACCGATCTCGCCAACATGCTCGTGCGCAGCGGCATGCGCACGGTCCAGACCATCGGCGTGCCGGACGCAGGCACGCCGATGAGCGGACGCGCTGGTCGTCGCGCACGATCGCGGCCGAGGACGCCGTGCAGCAATCGCTCGAAGCCTTGCAATGGCTGCGCGCGCAGGGTTGTCGCCAGTTCTTCTTCAAGTATTGCTCGACGTTCGATTCCACCGACAAGGGCAACATCGGCCCGGTGTCGGATGCCTTGCTCGATGCGCTGAAAGACGACTTCACCATCGCATGTCCCGCGTTTCCCGAAAACGGCCGCACGATCTTTCGCGGCAATCTGTTCGTCGGCGACGTGTTGTTGAACGAATCGGGCATGGAGAATCATCCGCTCACGCCGATCACCGGTCCGAACCTCGTGCGCGTGTTGCAGCGTCAAGCGAAGTCCGAAGGTCGGCTTGATCCGCTACGACACCCTCGCGAAGGGCGCAGATGCGATTCGCGCGCATCGGCGAGTTGAAGAAGGAAGGCGTGCGTCTGGCGATTGCCGATGCCGTGTCGGATGCTGATCTGTACGTGCTCGGCGACGCGTGCCGCGACCTTTCGCTAATTACGGGCGGCTCGGGCATCGCGTTGGGCTTGCCGCAGAATTTCCGCGCGGCGAATCTGCTCGCGCATGCGGAACGTGCCGGCGATCTGCCGAAGATCTAAGGCAAGTCGGTCGTGCTGGCGGGCAGCGCATCGAAGGTGACCAACGCGCAGGTCGCTGAATGGTGTGCTTCGAGGCCGAGTTTTCGCATCGAGCCGATGGCGCTGTCACGCGGCGAGCCGGTCGTGCAGAGCGCAATCGAATTCGCGCGTGAGCATCTGAAGAAGGACGAGACCGTGCTGATTTACGCGACCTCTTCGCCGGATGAAGTGAAAGGTGGTGCAGAAGGAACTCGGCGTCGAGAAGGCGGGCAAACTCGTCGAGGCTGCGTTGGCTGCGATCGCGCGGCAACTGCGTGACGAAGGCGTGCGCAAGTCCGTAGTCGCGGGCGGCGAGACTTCCGGTGCGGTCGTTTAGGCGCTTGGCGTGCGTTCGTTGCGTATCGGGCCGCAGATCGATCCGGGGGTGCCGGCGACGCAATCCATCGGTGAACCTGCGCTTGGACTTGCGCTCAAGTCCGGAAATTTCGGTACGACTGATTTCTTTGACAAGGCATTGAAGGCACTCTGATGCAATCAACGAGAATCACGTTCGCGAGGAGATTTGCATTACGGGCAAGAGCCTTTACGAGCGTATACGGTTGGCAGTGCGGGAAATATCAGTGCGTGGTTCGATGATGGCTGGCTCATTACGCCGACCGATGCTTCTCTTGGACGGCTCGATCCGAACGATATAGGCAGGGTCGATTTGCAGGGGAATCATGTGTCCGGCAGACGGCCTTCCAAGACCTTGGCCTTGCATCGGCGGGTTTATGAGAATAACGCTGGCGTGAATGGGGCGGTGCATACGCATTCGACTTCCTCTTGTTGCCTTAACCCTCGCGGGTGTCTGGAAAAGCGATGACATGTTGCCGCCGAATACGCCTTACTGCGTCATGAAAGTCGGGCATGTGCCTTTGATTCGCTATCGGCGGCCGGGGGATCCTGTTGTTGCTGAACTCGTTGCTTCACTTGCCTCTAAGGTGCGGGCGGTTTTGCTCGAGAGGCTCGGGCCAGTGGTCTCGGAGAAGTCGGTCTCCCATGCCTCTTATGCGCTCGAAGAGCTCGAGGAAACTGCTCAGCTTTATTTGGCGACTTTGCCGAGGCCGGAGGCTTTGTCGGACGAGGCTATTCGGGAGTTGAATGAGATGTTTGGGGCTGTTTGGTGAGTTTGTTTTTTTCTTTGTCGTGCAAGGCGCCTACTGCAATAACGAACAGAAAACAGAGACGCTTTGCACGACAACATCAACACAACGTCATGAACCGTGCCGACCCCCCAAACTCACTCCATAAACAACAGCCGCGAGCATCGTAATCCAGAAACTAGTAGGCCAATCGGTGTAGTAAGCAAGAGTAAGTCCAACCCAAGCCTGACCTAAAGCAAACGCGCCCGCGAGCAACAGCCCGGAAGAAAGCCTCGACGTAACATTCTGCGCCGCGGCCGCAGGCCCGACCATCAAAGCAAAAACAAGCAGTACGCCAACGATCTGCGTACAAGCCGCAACCGCCAGCGCGGTAATACCAAGAAACAGCACCGACACGAGCCGCAACGACACACCCTTGGCCTCAGCAAGTTCAGGCTGCAGGGAAGCGAACATCAAAGGCCGCATGATGACGGCAAGCGCACCGAGGCTGACAACCGCAAGACCGGCAAGCACGAGAAGCATCTCATGACTCACCCCTAGCACGTTCCCGAACAACAAGGCAGTCGCCTGCGTCGCATAAGCGGTAAAGAAATGCAGAAACAGCAACCCGAACCCGAGCGACAGCGAAAGAATGACCCCGATGGCCACATCGCGTCCCGACAGCTTCTCACCTAAAGCACCCATGCCGAGACCAGCAGCAAGCGTGAACCCGATCATCCCCCAGAGCGGCGGCATCCCGAGCAGCACCGCGCCGGTCGCGCCGGTGAACCCGACGTGCGAAAGCGCATGACCCGCGAACGTCTGCCCGCGCATCACCAGAAAGTAACCGACGATTCCCGCCAGCACCGCGACGATCCCCGACGCGGCGAACGCGTTGACCATGAAGTCGTATTCGAACATTGCGCTTTCCGCTTTCCTACTTGGCGTGACTATGACTGTGGCCGTGACCATGCCCGTGATCGTGATCGTGCTGATGCTCATCGCCTTCCTCGTGCGCGTGATCGAGCTTGTCGATCTCGACATCGCCCGACATCACGAAAATGCGGCCGTGCACACGCATCACGTCGATCGGCGAGCCGTACAGCTTCGAGAGCACCGGCTTCGAGATGACTTCATCGACGGTGCCAAGCGCCGCCCGCCCGTTGCCGAGATAGAGCACGCGATCCAGCGAATTGAGCAACGGATTAAGTTCGTGCGCCGAAAACAGCACCGTGATGTTCAGTTCGCGCTGCACGCGCCGCACCAGTTCGACGACACCCGTTTGACGACGCGGATCGAGACTGATGAGCGGTTCATCGAGCAGCAGCAAATGCGGATCGCCGAGCAGGCATTGCGCGAGCAATAACCGCTGACGCTCACCGCCCGATAGTTCCGAGAGCGGCCGCGCCGCGAGCTGTTCCGCGCCGACGAGTTCGAGCACGCGCGCGACATCGGCCTCGACGCGCCCATTGCGATGCGGCAGGCCCCAGCGATGCCCGTCCGCCGCCATCGCGACGAAATCGCGTCCCAGCACGCGGCGTCCCGCGAGTCCGCTGCGAATCTGCGGCATATAGCCGATCGACGGATTGCCGTGCACGCGTATTGCGCCGCTTTTCACCGGTACGAGTCCGAGCAGCGCGCGCATCAGCGTGGTCTTGCCCGCGCCGTTCGGCCCGAGCACGCCGATGAATTCGCCGTTGTGAACCGTGAAGCTCGCGTCGTTGAGAATCGCGCGGCCGCCGAGTTCCAGCGTGACGCGATCGACTTCGAGGGCGGCGCGCGCGGGGCCGCTCATTGCTGCCATCCCTGAAGTGCGCCCGCGAGGTTGTCGAGTTGCGACATCATCTATTGCTGATAGGTTTTGCCGGCAGGCAAAGTCTCCGTCACGCTGATGCTCGGCACATGCGCGTCCTGCGCGATGTTGAGCATGCGCCGGGTCAACGCCTCGGTTGCCTGGCTTGTTATAGATGAGCACATGCACGCGGCGTTCGCGCAGATCCTTCTCGAACGCGACGATATCCGCGGGGCTCGGCTCGGTTTCGTTCATCGCGGCCATCTGGAAATGCCGGTTGCGCATCTCGAAGCCGATCGCATCGGCCATATAGCCGAACACCGGTTCGGTCGCGGTCGCCGGCACGGCCTTTGTAGCGCGACTTCAGTTGCGCGACGCTCGCGTCGATCGGTTTCATCGAATCGAGGAAGGCCGCGAGGCGCGCGTCGTAGTCGCTTTTATGCGCGGGGTCTGCGCTTACCAGATACGCGCTTACCGCTTTCGCGACGGCGGGCATCGTCGCCGGATCGTACCAGAGGTGCGGATTGTCACCGGGCTTCTTGCCGACGAGTTGCGCCGCGACGATCACCGTGCGGCGGTCGCCGCTCTTCGATGCGCCGAGCAGCTTGTCCATCCACGGATCGTAGTTCGCGCCGTTGTAGACGACGAGCGCCGCATGCTGCAACGCGCGCGCGGTCTTCGGACTCTCTTCAAAGAGATGCGGGTTTTCGTCCGGATTGCTGAGAATGCTCGTCACCTGCACGTGGTCGCCGCCGAGCTGACGGATCACGTCGCCGTAGAAGTTTTCCGCCGCGACCACCGGCACGCGCGCACTTTGCGCAGATGCGGCGCCGCAAAAGCCCAGGGCGAGGGCGAAGCAAGTCAGGACGTGCGCAAATCTCATCGGGTTCCTTGAACGATGGCAGGTGTCGTTGATCGGTGACGCAGCTCTTAAACGCCGTGATGCTACGCGCGATGCTTCTTCTGGCAGTCGCTGCACAGGCCGCTCAGTTCGACGACCTGATGCCGCACCTGAAAGCCGTGCGCGGGCGGGCTGTCCGACAGTGACGATGCCGCCTGACGTCCTTGAATCTCGAGCGTGGCGCCGCATTCGTCGCAGATGAGGAACTGGCTCTCGTGCGGCTTGCCTGCATCGCAGCAGGTGACGAACGCGTTCTTCGATTCGATGCGATGCACGAGGCCGTTTTCCACCAGAAAATCCAGCGCGCGATACACGGTCGTCGGCGGCACGCGCGCGCCGCGCTGCGGCTCCATAGCATCGATGAGGTCGTACGCGCCGATCGGCTTGTGCGCCTTCAGCACGAGTTCGTAGACCTGGCGGCGCAGCGGCGTGAGCGCCAGTCCGCGCTCGTCGGCGAGCGCCTCGGCGCGGGCGGGCATGGTTTCGACGGATGCAGTCATGTCGTGTTGGCCGCGCGGACGCGGCTCTCGCTGGTAAGTGCTAATCAATGGACAACGCCGAAGGCGATTCGTCCCCTCCGGATAATCCAGAGATGATATAATGTATCAATCCTTCTTGCATCTCCGGCAAGCCCTTGAAGTCGGCTCACGGAACGCGAATTGCTATGCGTGGCACATCAGTCGCGATCGCCGGCATTTCCAGACGTTTGCGCGCCGCAACATCGAAACCTCGTCGAAACCGTGTTTCCACGCCTTGACATGCGCACGCGCAACGCCGATCATTCGATCAACAGAGCAATTGTTCATTAAAGGATCGTTCGTTCGACTCGGATGACGATGCCGAGAATCGGAGACATCGGTGTGAGACTGAGAAACAAAGTGGCCATCATCACGGGCGCTGCCAGCAGCATCGGAGAGGCGGTCGCGCGGCGGTTATCTCGGCGAGGGCGCGAAGCTCGTCGTCGACGTGAAGGACGAAGGCGAGATCGTCAAACGCTTCGAGGACGTCACGGATCGCGTGCTGGCCCTGCGCGCGGACGTCACGCGCCGCGAAGACATCGCGGCCATCGTTGAGCGCACCGTCGAGCGTTTCGGCGGCATCGACATTCTGTTCAACAACGCGGCGCTGTTCGACATGCGCCTGATCCTCGATGAGTCCTGGGACGTCTACGGACCGCCTCTTCGCGGTCAACGTCAAGGACATGTTCTTTCTGATGCAGGCCATCGCCCAGCGTATGGTGGAGCAGGGGCGCGGCGGCAAGATCATCATATGTCGTCGCAGGCGGGACGGCGCGGCGAGGCGCTCGTCTCGCATTACTGCGCGACCAAGGCGGCGGTCATCAGCTATACGCAATCGGCGGCGCTCGCGCTCGCGAAAGATTGCATCAACGTGAACGGCATCGCGCCGGGCGTCGTCGACACGTCGATGTGGGAGCAGGTCGACGCGCTCTTCGCCCGTTACGAAAACCGTCCGCTCGGCGAGAAGAAGCGTCTCGTCGGCGGAAGTGTCGCTCGGACGCATGGGCGTGCCGGACGATCTGACGGGCGCGGCGCTGTTTCTGGCCTCGGCGGATTAGGATTACGTCCCGCGCAGACGCTCAACCTCGACGGCGGCAACTGGATGAGCTGAGCGCGAATCAAGCATGACCCGGACCGGACAAATGCCGCAATGCGGCGCGCGGCCGTCCTTGCGGCATGAGGCTTACCGTCTATATTGAAACTTGAAACGGCGTCGCGGCGATTGCGGGCACCGGGCCGGCGCGGGCAACATGGCCAAGGTGACAGACTTGTGGCGCACGGCAGTCGATCGGCGTAGAGGATCACGGCAGAGGATCAACGCATAACGAGAAGGAAACCACGCGATTTCCATCGCATCCCTGAAGCAGGCAAGCGGCACACACGGCGGTTGCGAGCGAGACGAAGCGGCGCCCGTGCCAATGAAAAAAGGAGACGCACCAAAATGAAACGCATCCAACGCATCGTCTGGGGGCAGGCCCGCGCCAAGCTCGCGCTCACCGGCGTCGCCGCTTCGGTCCTCGCGGCCAGCGCCGCGCTCGTGCCGTCCATCGGGCAGGCCGCGACCATCACCATCGCCACGCTGAATAACCCGGACATCATCGAGCTGAAGAAGCTCTCGCCTGCATTCGAGAAGGCCAATCCCGACATCAAGCTGAACTGGGTGATTCTCGAGGAAAACGTGCTGCGCCAGCGCGCCACGACCGACATCACCACCAACAGCGGCCAGTTCGACGTGGTCACCATCGGTACGTACGAAGCGCCGCAATGGGGCAAGCGCGGCTGGCTCTCGCCGATGACAGGCCTCCCCGCCAACTACGATCTCGACGACGTGGTGAAGACCGCGCGTGACGGCCTCTCGTACAACGGCACGCTGTACGCGCTGCCGTTCTACGTCGAAAGCTCGATGACGTACTACCGCAAGGATCTGTTCCAGGCCGCCGGCCTCAAGATGCCCGATCAGCCGACCTACGATCAGATCAAGCAGTTCGCCGACAAGCTCACCGACAAGTCCAAAGGCCAGTACGGCATCTGCCTACGCGGTAAGGCGGGTTGGGGCGAGAACATGGCCTATGTCTCGACGGTCGTGAACACCTACGGTGGCGAGTGGTTCAACGAAAAGTGGCAGGCGCAGATCGATTCGCCCGAATGGCACAAGGCCGTGACGTTCTATTCCGATCTGCTGAAGAACGACGGCCCACCGGGAGCTTCATCGAACGGCTTCAATGAAAACCTGACACTGATGTCCTCCGGCAAGTGCGCGATGTGGATCGACGCGACCGTTGCCGCCGGCATGCTCTACAACAAGTCGCAGGTCGCGGACAAGATCGGTTTTGCGGCGGCGCCCGTCGCCGTGGCGCCGAAGGGTTCGCACTGGCTGTGGTCGTGGTCGCTCGCGATCCCGAAAACGTCGAAGCAGCAGGACGCCGCGAAGAAATTCGCCGCGTGGGCGACGTCGAAGGAATACATCGAAATGGTCGGCAAGGACGAAGGCTGGGCGTCGGTGCCGCCGGGCACGCGCAAGTCGACCTATGCGCGTCCGGAATACAAGCAGGCCGTGCCGTTCAGCGACTTCGTGCTTCAGGCGATCGAATTCGCCAACCCGAATGACGCGACGCTCCACAAGGTGCCTTACACTGGCGTCCAGTTCATCGGCATTCCGGAATTCCAGTCGTTTGGCACGGTGGTCGGCCAGTCGATCGCAGGCGTCGTCGCGGGCCAGACCAGTGTCGACAACGCGCTGAAGGCGGCGAATGCGGCGGCGGATCGCGCGGTCAAGCAAGCCGGATATCAGAAGTAATCTCCGCGGTACACAGGCCGCTTCGCCATGAAGCGGTCTCGCAGCATCATCATCGAGAGGTGACACGATGAGTCAACTGAATCCCCCCATCACCGGTCATCACACGGAGGAGTCCGCCGCCGAACGCGACAAGCGGCGCGCCAAGTCGGTGCGCTGGCTGATCACGCCGTCGACCGCGCTGCTGTTCCTGTGGATGGCCATTCCGCTCGCGATGACGATCTGGTTTTCGTTCTCGCGCTACAACCTGCTGAATCCCGATGTCAAAGGTTTCACGGGCATCGACAACTTCCAGTTCCTCGTCACCGACCCGGCGTTCGGGCCGTCCATTGCGCATACGCTGACGCTGATCATTTCGGTGCTGCTCATCACGGTCGTCGGTGGCGTGCTGCTCGCCGTGCTGTTCGACCGCAAGTTTTTCGGGCAGAGCATCGCGAGGCTCCTGGTGATCGCGCCGTTCTTCGTGATGCCGACGGTTTCTGCGCTGATCTGGAAGAACATGATTCTTCACCCGGTGTACGGGTTGATCGCGCAGTTGATGCGCTCGCTGGGCATGCAGCCGATCGACTGGTTCGCCGAGTATCCGCTGTTTGCGGTGATCGTGATCGTCGCGTGGCAGTGGCTGCCGTTCGCGTTCCTGATTTTGTTCACGGCGATCCAGTCGCTCGATCAGGAGCAGAAGGAAGCGGCGCGCATCGACGGCGCGGGTCCGTTCTCGATGTTCTTCTTCATCACACTGCCGCACTTGCGGCGCGCGATTTCCGTCGTCGTGATGATGGAGACCATCTTTCTGCTGTCGATCTTCGCCGAGATCTATACGACGACCGGCGGCGGTCCGGGCACCGCGACCACCAACCTCTCGTACCTGATCTATGCGCTCGGCCTGCAACAGTTCGATGTCGGCCTCGCATCGGCGGGCGGCATTCTCGCGGTGATCCTGGCGAACATCGTGGCGTTCTTCCTCGTGCGGATGCTCGCGAAGAACCTCAAGGGAGAACTCGAATTATGAGCACGCAAATGAGCACTCAATCCGTCAATGCGCCGCCGCGCAGCTCGGCGCTCGATCATGTGAAGAACATCGTGCCCGGCATTGTCGCGTGGCTCGTGTCGATCCTGCTGTTCTTCCCGATCTTCTGGATGACGATCACCGCGTTCAAGACCGAGCAGCAGGCGTATTCGTCGGCGCTGTTCTTCACGCCGACGCTGGATAGCTTCAGGGAAGTGTTCGCACGCAGCAATTACTTCGGCTTCGCGTGGAACTCGGTGCTGGTATCGGTCGGCGTCATGGTGATCTGCCTGCTGCTCGCCGTGCCCTGCGCCTACGCGATGGCGTTCTTTCCGACCAAGAAAACGCAGTCCGTGCTGCTGTGGATGCTTTCCACGAAGATGATGCCGTCGGTCGGCGTGCTGGTGCCGATCTATCTACTGTGGAAAAACACCGACCTGCTGGATACGGTGTCGGGACTGGTGATCGTGTACACGCTGATCAACCTGCCGATTGCGGTGTGGATGGCCTTCACGTACTTCAACGAAGTGCCGAAGGACATTCTCGAAGCCGGCCGCATTGACGGCGCGACGACGTGGCAGGAAATCGTCTATCTGCTGATGCCGATGTCGCTGCCGGGTCTCGCATCGACGGGCCTTTTGCTCATCATCCTGTCGTGGAACGAGGCGTTCTGGTCGATCAATCTGTCGAGTTCAAACGCGGCGCCGCTGACGGTGTTCATCGCATCGTATTCGAGTCCGGAAGGCCTGTTCTGGGCGAAGCTGTCCGCTGCGTCGCTGCTCGCGGTCGCGCCGGTTCTGATCGTCGGCTGGGTCTCGCAAAAACAACAGGTGCGCGGCCTGACGTTCGGCGCGGTGAAGTGAGGGCGCCCACGTGACACTCACTTCATCCAGGGACGCGAGCCTCGAAGATCGACTGTTGATCTTCGATTGCGACGGTGTGCTGATCGACAGCGAAGCGGTGGCGGCGCACATGCTCGTCACCGAGCTGACGGCGCTGTGGCCCGGCGTCGATGTCGAACCGGTGCTGCTGCCGCTGCTCGGGCTTCGTATCGAAGCGGTGCTCGCGAGCGCCGCCGACACCGTGGGCCGCACGCTGACGCACGAGCAGGTCATCTCGATTCGCTGCGCGGTCGAAGTCGCGGCGATGCAGGCGCCGACGGCGCCGGGCATCGCGGATGCGCTGGCCGCCGTGCTGTTCACCAAGGCGTGCGCGAGCAACAGCTTTTCGAGTTACGTGGACAGCGTGCTCGAGCGCACGGGCCTCGTGCGCTTCTTCGGCGATCGGCGCTTCTGCGCGGACATGGTCGCGAATCCGAAGCCCGCGCCGGACGTGTATCTCGCGGCGTCGCGCGCGCTCGGTGTCGAACCGCTGCGTTGCCTCGTCGTCGAGGACAGCGTAACGGGCGTGACAGCGGCGAAGGCGGCGGGCATGACGGTGCTCGGCTTCATCGGCGGCGGGCATGCGACGCCGTCGCAGGTCGGCGCGCTGGAACGTGTGGGCGCGGGAGTCGTCTTCGACGACATGACGCGTCTGCCGATGCTCGTCGAGCAATGGTTCGCGAATGCGGCGTTCGAAATCAGATAGCGTTCGACGCGGAGCATGCCGCGTCAGAAGTACCACGGAGACACAATCATGGCTAGCCTGACACTGCGCAACATCAGCAAGCGTTATGAAGACACCGAGGTGATGCGCAACATCAACCTCGACATCAACGACGGCGAGTTCGTCGTGTTCGTCGGCCCGTCGGGCTGCGGCAAGTCCACGTTGATGCGGATGATCGCGGGTCTGGAGGACATCAGCGGCGGCGAACTGATGATCGATAGCACGCGCGCGAACGAACTGCCGCCCGCCAAGCGCGGCATCGCGATGGTGTTCCAATCGTACGCGCTGTATCTGCACATGACGCTGTACGACAACATGGCGTTCGGACTTAAGCTCGCGGGCGAGAAAAAGCCCGCGATCGATGCCGCGGTGAAGAACGCGGCGCAGATCCTGCACATCGATCATTTGCTGGATCGCAAGCCGAAAGCGCTGTCGGGCGGCCAGCGTCAGCGCGTCGCGATCGGCCGCGCGATCACGCGTAAGCCGAAGGTGTTTCTGTTCGACGAGCCGCTGTCGAATCTGGATGCCGCGCTGCGCGTGAAGATGCGCCTCGAATTCGCGCGTCTGCACGACGATCTCAAGACAACAATGATCTACGTGACGCACGATCAGGTCGAAGCGATGACGCTCGCGGACAAGATCGTCGTGCTGTCGGCGGGGAACATCGAGCAGGTCGGCACGCCGAACGAGCTGTATCACGCGCCGGCGAACAAGTTCGTGGGCGGGTTCATCGGCTCGCCGAAGATGAATTTTCTGACGGGCACGGTGGTGAATGCGCAGAACGACGGCGTGCTGGTGAACTACGCGACGGGCGAGATGCAACTGGTCGGCGTACTGCCGGGCAACGCGAAGGCCGGCGATACGGTGACGGTGGGCATCCGTCCGGAGCATTTGCAGCCGGAGTCGGGCGAGTATGGTGTGACGGCCACGACCACGACCGTCGAAACGCTCGGCGATGCGGCGTATCTCTACGCGGAGACGGATGTGGCGCCGGATGGCCTGATTTCGCGAATTCCGCCGCTGGAGAAGCACGCGCGCGGCACGAAGATCAAGCTGGGCTCGGCGCCGGATCATTGCCATCTATTCAACGCGGAAGGGCAGGCATTCCGGCGCAATGTGGTGAAAGCATGGTCGCGCGAGCATCCGGAAACCGAGGTCGCGCAGCGGCAGGCGGCGAGCGCGGCGCGTTGAATTGCGTTGAGCTGAATCGGAAAGAAACGCCGTCATCGACGGCGTTTCTTGTTGGGGCGAAGAAACGGCGATAATCATGCATTCGACCGGCCGCTTTCGATGGCCGGTGCACACGACACGCTCTCCCCATGCCCGTTCTCAGCGAAATCTTCGTCTATCCGATCAAATCCTGCGCGGGCAATCGGCTCACGCGCGCGGTGCTGCTCGAAACCGGCCTCGAATACGACCGCAACTGGATGGGTGACGGACCCGTCCGGCCAGATGCTCATACAGCGCGCGCATCCGCGCATGGCGTTGATCCGGACCGCGTTCGACGGCGACGATCTCGTCATCGATGTGCCCGGCATGCCGACGCGCTGCGCATGCCTTTGCGCGCCGACGTGCTCATTGATGTGACGCCCATCCGGGCCACCGTCTGGCGCGATACTTTTGTTGCGCTCGACACGGGCGACGCCACCGCGCAATGGCTGACGGCATGCCTCAGCACGCCGGCGCGTCTCGTGCATTTTTCTCCCGCGACGAAACGCATCGTCGATCAGAAATGGACTGCGCCGCTCGTCAAGCACACGCGCTTCGCCGATGGTTTCCCGCTGCTCGTGCTCGGTCAGGCATCGCTCGACGATCTCAACGCGCGGCTCTCGACCAAGGGCGCGCCGGGCATTCCGATGAATCGCTTTCGTCCAAATCTCGTGATCGGCGGGCTCGATGCATACGAGGAGGATTTCGTCGGCGACATGCAGATCGGCGATGCGCAGTTGCGGCTCGTGAAGCTCTGTTCGCGCTGCCCGATGCCGACGATCGATCAGCTCACGGGTGCGCCGCATCCCGAATGGCCGCACAAACCGCTCGACACGATGAGTGGATATCGCGCGAGCGAGCAGATGGATGGTCAACTGACGTTCGGCAAGAACGCGGTGGTGGTGGAAGGCGAGAGGATCGTGCTGGAAGTGGGACGGAGGTCGCGGCGGAGATTGATTTTTGAGGGTTGGCGGGCAATCAGAGCACAGTATTTCCTGGGTCAGTAAACTCCCACTTTCCTCGTTTGAAACTAGAATGTCTGGATTACTGATTATAAAATTCCATGCATCTAACATCAACCTGTCGGCGAGTCACGATAGAAGAGTGAATATCGAAGCTCAGTTGGCGGAGATTGGCTATCAGGACCATATCTCAAGATTTCCGGAAATCGACGGGGCGACGAGTGGCCCGTTCGACAATATTGGGAAGAACGGTGTCTGGGCGTGCAGGCGTTCGCATGAGGAAGTAATTTCGCGAGCATTGGAGGAATCTGCGACTGTCGTCTTCGAGGATGACGTCCAGATTAGCCGCCATTTTCCGGACGTCGTCAACGAGAGTC
>JAQFVJ010000010.1 GCA_029439525.1 Caballeronia sp. BR6202001591004 | reverse complement strand
CACCAACTGCAAGTCGGAGCTGAAGTATTTCGAGGCAGCGATCACCGGCACGGTGACGATCGCGACTCCGACCTATACGTTCCGTCACGCCATCACGGACGGGAAGACGGGCTTTCTCGCGCGCTCACACGAGTGGCAGACCAAGCTCGAGCAAGCGATCAAGTTGCTCGATGACCGCTCACGCTACGCCGAAATGGCCATCGCAGGGCACGCGCATGCGCGCGAGCACTTCGGCTGGGACCGCCATTCCGCGACGATCCAGCGTGCGCTGTTCGGCGTATCGCAGACAGGCAAGGCTGCCGTCAGGGAAATCAGTAGTAAAGCCTGATACGAAAACGGCGTTCTGTTAAGAGCGCCGTTTTCGCAGGTTGGATCAAAGCTCGGTGATGCGTCCGTGCTCGAAGGTGAGCACGCGGTTGCACATCTTTTCGACCAGCTTCGGAGCGTGCGATGCAAGCACGAGAATCGATGATTTCTCGACGACACTGTCCAGCCGTGCAGCGGCTTTTTCATTGAACGAAGCGTCGCCGACGGAAAGCCATTCGTCCATCAGCACAATGTCCGCGTGAATGGACGTGGAAACCGCGAACGCAAGGCGCAGCATCATGCCGGTGGAGTAGGTGCGCACCGGCATGTTGAGAAAGTCTTCGCCTAGTTCGCTGAACTCGGCGATCTCGTCCAGCTTAACTTCGATTTCGCTGGGCTTGATACCCATCATGATGCCGCGCAGAAAAATGTTTTCGTAGCCGGTCGCTTCCTGGTCCATGCCGAGCGACATGTCGATCAACGAAACGATGCGCCCGCGCACGTCGAGCGATCCGCCGACTGGCGGATACACGCCCGCCAGCACGCGCAGCATGGTGGTCTTGCCCGCGCCATTGTGGCCGACGAAGCCCACACGGTCGCCCGGCTTGAATTCGAACGAGACATTGTCGAGCGCGCGTACCGTCACGCGCTGGGCCGCGTCGGCGGCGACGCGGCCGCCAGTGGTCGCCTGCATCAGCGACTTGCGCAGCGAGCGGTGCGACGCGTTGTAGATCGGAAATTCGACGACTACGTTTTGCGCGCGGATGTAGGAATCACTCATCGTCGACTCACAGCCAGTATGCGATGCGGTCGCGGAACCGGCCTTGCAGTGCGATTCCGATCGCGAGAAGAACAAAGGTGGTCGCAAGCGACCAGTACCAGGAATGCAGCGGGAAATAGCCGTTGATGATCGACGCCCGTACGATTTCCACCAGATGCGCGAACGGGTTGTATTCCGCGACCCATGCGTGCTTCGCGCCGAGCGCATCCGGACGCCAGATGATCGGCGTGATGTAGAACAGCACCATCACCGCGTTCTGGATGATCATCGGCATGTCGCGAAAGCGCGTGCAGAACACGCTGACGATCATGGAGATGCCGAGCATCGCAAGCGTGCCGAGGAACAGGCCGGGAATGGCGAGTACCACATGCCAGTTCAGTTGTGGTCCGAGTAACGCGATCACGATCACGATGATCACACAGTTGTGCGCGAGGATGATCAGATTGCGGACCAGGATGCGCAGCAGGTAGACGCCCATCGGAAAGCGGATCTGCTTGATGGTCGATTCGAACTGCGTGAAGCCAACGCATGCCTCGTTGATCTGCGCAGCGTAGAAGGTCCACACGACGTTGCCAATGGCAAAAAACGGCAAAAAAGATTTCACGTCGTTCTTGAACAGCACGGACCACAGCACGCCCATGGTGCCGATCATGATGCCCGTGGAAACCGTCACCCAAAATGGTCCGAGAATGGAACGGCGATAACGCTGACGAATGTCGTACCACGCAAGCAGCGCCCAAAGATGCGGGTTGGCCAGTGCGTCGATGAAGTCGCGCAACCCTGTATAGCGTTTGCGTGTGATGGAGGTTGTATTCACGCCTGCTTGCAAAAATTTAGCGTACTATTGTAGTATCCGAATGCGCTTCGGTCACGGACTTGCGGCAGCAAGCGGCCCGCCGCGCTCACGTAGCCGAAGCCCCTCACGCATGCCCCGCCACATCGCTTTGACTCGTTCCAGCCTGTGTGGCACGAATAACGTCTGCAACGCGAACAGCTTGACGAGCCGCCATGTCCAGAACCGCCGCCAGGGCTGAGGCACATCGGCCGAACGGATGAGCCGCACGGAATTGCGGAAGTAGAAGTAATCGCGCCCGGCGCCGTGGACGGCGAGATGGCGATGCCCGCAAAACCAGAACGTGACGACTTCATCGCCGATGGCATGTACAAGCCGCGCGCGCGGCACACATATGCTCGCGTGTCCCATACGGCCCGCGCGCAGACACCATTCAATATCGACCTGATCGACGAAAAAAGATTCGTCGAACGGGCCGACGGCATCGAAAGCCTCGAGCGGGATCAGCGTTCCCGATGCGATCAGATATTCGCAACGCGTGGGGACATCGGCGGGAGCGGGCACGAATCGAACCGCACCATCGACGATATGTGGCAGCGGCGCCACCGTCCCCGATGCCCGATCGACGATCAACGGGCCGACCGCGCCCACCGCGGCGTCTGACTCATCCGCCGCGGCGCACAAGTGCGCGACCATGCCGGCCTCGGGCACGCTGTCGTGATCGAGCAGAAGCACCTCGGTCGCACCGAGCGCCCGCGCCGCTTCCACGCCGCGATTCTGCGCGGCGGCGATGCCGAAATTGTCTGGTAGGGCGAGCAGCCGGGCGCGCCCCTCGCACGCACGCCCAAGCCATGCGATGGTCTCGGCACACGAACCGTTATCCACCACGATCACGTGTTCGACCTGCACGCGCGTGGCCTCCAGCAACGCTTCGACCGTGGTCGAGTCTGGATTGAATGTCACGACGACGGCCATGACGCGATGCGGCTGACTCATGTGACAGTCGCGTAGCTCATTACGTGCGCCAGAATGCGTTCGGCGCGACGTGCGTAGGTATGATCGGCGAGCGCGCGCGCCTGCCCCGCTGCCACGATGGACGCCACCTTTGCCGGATCGTCCCGCAGCATGTCGATGTGCCGGCGCAGTTCGTCCGGTGAATCGAACAGCAGGATCTCACCGGCATCGGGATCGAAGTAATCGTAGATTTCGAGGCCTTCGACGAACATGCACTGCACCGTGCCCGCCATCGCCGCTTCGAAAGTGCGCGGACCGGGCGTCGGCGCATCGAGATTGAAACGTGCATTGGCGAGATCGAAGCGGCGGCCGATGTTGAGCGTAACCAGCGAACTTGCGTAGTAGTCCGGCAGCAGACGATTATCGGTGCGCTCGTTGCGCGCGAGACTCAGGTCGCCCGGCCATTCCGCGCCGCGTACCTCGACGTTCACGCCCGCGAGCGCCGAAGCATTGTCGCGCAGAAGCTGGATGCGATTCGGGAAACCCACGCCGCAGAAAAACACGTCGCGATCCTTCTGCGGACGCGGCGCGCGATAGTGGTCCGCGTGGCTCGCGCCGAGCGGCACATGATGCACACGTGGATGCTGATAGTGCGTTACCGCCCACCGATCGTTCGAAAAGATGATGTCCGCGACCGGAAGGATCTTGTAGTTGAAATCAAACTCGTAGGGATCGTCGTGCAGCCAGAACGCGAGGCACGCGCCCGAACGCAGGCAGTAGTTTTTCAGCCCGTGATACACGCTCACCGCCGACATGCACGATCCGAACACGAGCACGAGTTGCGGCGCAAACTCTTCCGAAATATATTCGGCCGCTTCGAGCGAAGACACGCGCACGGCGGCATCGCCCATTACGTCACGAAAACCTTCAGCGACATAGTTGCGCAACTGTGCGTTGTTGTTGATCAGATCGGGCGATGCGCTGCAGACGTGCACACGATTTATCGCTTCCATAGAATCCTCTTCGCGTGCTTCGTCAAAATCGCGGCGGTTCGCCGGAGTCCGTGTATCTTGTAGAAGTTGTGCAACGCGCGAATCCTGGAGCGGCTGATTTCGCTCAGGACCTGTTGCGGCAGGACTGCGACAGCGATCGACTGAATCGGCGACGCGGGTACGGCGCCCTGCGTTCCCGGCAGACGCGGCGCAGGGCCGCCCTGAAACCAGGAAGTCGACGTGAGCACGATACCCAGTTCTGCAATGCCCGCCGGACGAATCTGCGCGGCGGACGCCGCGGCGTGCGGCAAATCGCGCATCAGTTGACGATATTCGTTCTTCAGGGCAGCGACGTGCGGCGTCAGGGTAGGATACAACTCGCCCGGATGCGCCGCCTCGATGTTGTGGCGCAGGCTCGTAAGCAGACCGCGATCTTCCGCGAGTAGGCGGATTGCGTTTATGAGATCGCCTTCCGCGCCCGGTCGGATTTTCAGCCCGTTGACGCGGTTCTTCACCCGTTCGCCCAGCGCGCCGATGTCGGTGACGATCGGCACGATAAGGTTCTGCCACGCCTCGGAAAGCGTGAGACAGAACGTCTCCGGCCAGATCGATACATGGACGGAGACATCGCATTCGAGCAGTGCGGCGGGCAGTTCATCGGCGAGATAGGTGCCGTGCACGAACACGTTCAGGAACATGGCCTTGTCTTCGAGATAGGCGTAGGCGTCGTCGAGGCGGCCGAAGATGTGGAATTCCACCGCAGCATTGGCGAGGGCAGAAGCTGCTGGCGCGAACAGATTGCCGCCCTTGCCCATTGTGACGTTGCCTAGCAGCGCAATCTTGAGCGGCGGCGTAGCTGGCGTGGCAGCCCGTTCAGGCGCGTCGCGCTTCGCGACGGTTTCGTCATCGAGGATCGGCACGGGCAGCACACGCACGCCATGATGCTGGCGAACTGCCGGATAAATCGTGCGGACGAGATCGCGCCCGCCCGCCGTGTTGAAAAACAGCAGGTCCGCCGCGGCCAATATACCGTTCCAGAAATCGCGTCGCGCCACCTGCGAGCCGGGCAGGATGTTCCCTTTCTTCCACAGACACAGATCGCACTGCGCAAGCGACACATCCGGTGCGCCGCAGAACTCGCCCTTGAACGAGATGAGCTGGTACGAATCGCAGACCGCGAAGTAATCGTGAACCGTCATCGCGGTCGGAATGCCGAGCGCACGCGCGACATGCACCAGCGAAGGCGTGTGGAAAAGCAGATGCTGGAAGTGAACGAAGTCGACTTCGTACTCGATCAGCATCGCGCGGAACGCCTTCTCGCGTTCAGGCGATGACAGCATCTGAATGTTCCAGGCATCGGGGAACGTGTGGCGTTTGAGTTCCTTGTAGTCCTTGTCCAGCAACAAGCCTGTCCAGCGATCAGCCGACTCGCCGGGCGTATAGAACAGCACGTCGAATTCATCGCCTAATTGTGCGCGCAGCCGGTCCATGTAGATTTCGACGCCACCGAAAGCGCCGCGCGAGATGTAGTTATGCGCAACGAACAGCACCCTCTTACGCCGCGACGTACTTGGCGTAACCGGATCGACGGGCGTAGCAGGCCTCGTCGATTGAAACGCCGGCATGCGCGCCGCTTCGCCGAGCATGGTGGCGACGCGTTGATCGTAAGTGTGATCGCGCAGCGCACGCTCACGCGCTGCGGTCGCAATCTGATCGCGATACGCGCGATCGCCGATCACATCCTTAGCCTGCCGAATGAAGTCGCGGCTATCGGAAAACAACACGATCTCACGATCCGGCTCGAAGGCGCGCGCCACTTCTTCCAGCGATTCCTGCACGAGTTGCACGCCGCCCGCAAGCGCCGCCTCGAACAGGCGCGGCGGTGGCGTTTCCGCGAATTCACGATTGCCCGACGCCGAAAACACACGCGGCAGCAGGATGGTCACGGCGGAACGATTCACGAAACGCCCGAAGTCAGGCGGCGACGTGCGCCACGTAATGAGACTTTCGGGCAGGTTGACATTGGGTGGCAGCAAATGTTCGTTGACCGGCAACGCCAGCTTGAAGCGCCAGTCAGGGGGCATGGCGCCGAGAATCGAGCGAACGAATGCCGAACGGTTCGGCCATGCCGTGCCCGCGAAAAACAGGTCGTAACGCAACGGCTTGTCCGCGGGCAACACGGGAATGTCGTGGAATTCCACCGCACCCGCGAGCGGCAGATGGCGCCCCTTCGCGTCGTACTCGGACACGCTCGCCGAATCGTTCGTAAACACGAGATCGAAGATCGCCGCGTTGAGCTTGTTCATGTGTACTTCGTACGGATCTTCCGTCACCCAGAGAATCGAACGGCCGCACGCATGAGCCAGTCGCCGGCACAGCGTCTGATCGACCTCTTCGCCGTCGAAGCCAATGAATAGATCGCAGCGATGTTTATATGCGAGATCGATTGCATCGACGGTGTCGGCCTTGATGACGAACTCAACAAGACCCGAACGCGCCAGCGCGTCGCGCAACGCAATGCAAATGTAGTGATTGGGGTTGCGAAACTTGGTGTCCAGCAGCAGGACCCGATATTTCTGGCTAGTAATCATAAATTACCTGACCGAAACCCTGGAGGTTGGCGAAACCCGTTCAATTGACCAGCGACTGCCTGTGCGATTAACCTTGAGCCGACTTTTCAGCCAGGATCTCGCCACTTGTCTCATCGCACCGCCGCCGTCATTGTCACATACGAACCGGAGCACGAAACGTTGCTGCGTCTGATCCGGACGCTGATTCCGCAGGTGCGAAGCATCTTCATCGTCGATCACGCCTCGACCAACTTCTCCGGCTGGCAAGCGCCGCTTCCCGCAGACCACTGCCGCGTGATCCGCATGACGAGCAACGAAGGCATTGCCGCCGCGCTCAACCGCGGCCTCGAAGCCACCGAAGCGGAATCCGGGCTGGACTTCTGCGTCATCTTCGACCAGGACAGCGCGCCTTCCGATCGCATGATCGAGCAACTCGAACTGCATCACGACCAGCTTTCGCAGCGCGGCCCGGTCGCGCAGATCGGCCCATACTTCTTCGAGCACAATCGCGGCATCTTCCTGCCGTTCATCGAATTCAAGCTCGGCATTCCCCGCCGCAAGCGCGATCCCGGCAATGGCACCTGGACCACCGCCGATTACCTGATTTCCTCGGGCGCGCTGCTCTCGCTGGCGGCGCTGAAAAAGATCGGCAACATGGACGAGTCGCTGTTCATCGATTACGTCGACATCGAATGGGGTCTGCGTGCACAGAACGCAGGTTTTCAGAGCTACGGCGCGTTCGACGTGCGCATGGAACACCGCATCGGCGAGGAAGCGCTGGACGTCGCGGGTATTCGTCTTGCCGTGCACAAGCCCGTGCGCCGCTACTACTACTATCGCAATGCAGTGCTGCTGTGCCGTCGTCCGTATATCTCGCTCGCCTGGAAAATCAGCGAAATGACGCGGCTCGGCATCAAGTTTCTGATCTTCAGCATGATGTCGAAACGCCGCCGCGAGGACTTCATCATGATGACGCGCGGCATTCGCGATGGCCTGCGCGGCAAAACGGAGAAATACGACGGCCCGTGATGACGGCGCACAGCTAACGTTGACCGTTTTTCCACGCTCCGCGCGAGACACAGACGCAGCGCGTCGTCCCATTCCGGAACTTGCAATCCGAATGCCGCCGCGAGCTTGTCGCACGACATGCGCGAATTGGCGGGCCGCTTCGCGGGTGTCGGATATTCGCTGGCGGGAATCGCTTCGACGGACGGCTTCTTGTCGAGTCCGGCGTAATCAAAAATGGCCCGCGCGAAACCGGCCCACGATGTCACCCCGCCCGCGCACAGGTGGTACACGCCCGCCTTCGGTTGCCACCAGTCGTTGCCACCCGCCAGCCCCTGCGCGGCGATGTGCGCGACGAGCGCCGCAATGGTCTTGCTCCACGTCGGCGCACCATGCTGATCGCCGACGATGCGCAGCGCCGGCTTGTCGGCAGCGAGACGCAGCATAGTCAGCAGAAAGTTTTTGCCGCGCAAACCGTAGACCCAGCTCGTGCGCATCGTCATGGACGCGCCGCCTACTTGCGCAATCGCCTGCTCGCCCGCCAGCTTGCTCGCACCGTACACATTCTGCGGGTTCGTCGCATCGGTCTCGACATACGCGGCCGCCTTCGTGCCATCGAACACGTAGTCAGTGGAGAAATGCAACAGCGCGGCGTTCAAGCGTTTCGCTTCTTCCGCGATCACACCCGGCGTTTCACCGTTGATGCGCATCGCCAACGCCTTTTCCTTCTCGGCCTGATCGACCGCGGTATAAGCCGCCGGATTCACGATCAGCGCCGGCTTCATTTCACGAATCACGCGGCGAATCTGATCGAGATCGGACAGATCGAACTGCTTGCGGTCGACCGCCACGACACGGCCCAGCCCCTGCAGGCTGCGCGCCAGTTCGAAGCCGACCTGACCGTTCACGCCGGTCACGAGAATGGTTTTGTCCGCTGCGCCGCTCATGCGAACACCTCGGCTTCGGCCAGCTTCTTGCCCGCCGCGTCCTTCGCCGCGAGCATCGGCTCGAAATCGATCGGCCATTCGATGCCGATCTCGGGATCGTTCCACACGATGCTGTGCTCGTGGTCCGGATACCAGTAGTCCGTCGTCTTGTAGAGGAACTGCGCCGACTCCGACAGCACGACGAAACCATGCGCGAAACCCGGTGGCACCCACAACTGGCGATGATTTTCTTCAGAGAGATTCACGCCCACCCACTTGCCGAAGTTCGGCGAGCTCTTGCGGATATCGACAGCGACATCGAACACTTCGCCTTCCACCACGCGCACGAGCTTGGCCTGAGCGTGCTGGATCTGATAGTGTAGGCCGCGCAGCACGCCCCGCGCCGAACGCGAGTGATTGTCCTGCACGAATTCGACGCCGGCCTCGACCTTCTCGGCGAATTCGCGCGCGTTGAAGCTTTCGTAGAAGAAGCCGCGCGCATCGCCGAACATCTTCGGCTCGATGATCTTGACTTCGGGCAGCGCCGTTGCGGTTACTTGAATGGCCATGCGACTTGGTCCTTCGAAAAATTGATCAGATATTGACCGTAGGCGTTCTTCGACAGCGGCTTGGCGAGCGCGAGCAGTTGCTCTTCGCCGATCCATTGCTTGCGAAAGGCGATTTCCTCGGGACATGCAACGACCAGTCCCTGTCGCTTCTGCAAGGTCGCGATGAAGGTCGCGGCCTCGATAAGCGAATCGTGCGTGCCGGTGTCGAGCCACGCATAACCGCGCCCCATAATCTCGACATCGAGCTTCTTCAGCGCGAGATAGCGCGAATTGACGTCGGTGATTTCGAGCTCGCCGCGCGGCGATGGCTTGATGTCCGCCGCGATGTCGCAGACCTGCTTGTCGTAGAAATACAGGCCCGTCACTGCGTAGTTCGAGCGCGGTTTTGCGGGCTTTTCCTCGATCGATAGCGCGCGGAACTGTTGGTCGAATTCGACCACGCCGTAACGCTCCGGATCCTGCACGTGATAGGCGAAGACCGTCGCGCCGTCGGTGCACGCGTCGGCGCTGTCGAGCTGCTTGGCGAGGTCGTGGCCGTAGAAGATGTTGTCGCCGAGAATGAGCGCCGACGGATCGTTGCCGACGAACTCACGCCCGATGATGAACGCCTGCGCCAGCCCGTCCGGCGACGGCTGCACTTCGTACTGAATATTCATGCCCCACTGGCTGCCGTCGCCGAGCATCGACTCGAAGCGCGGCGTGTCCTGCGGCGTGGAGATCACGAGCACGTCACGAATGCCGGCGATCATCAGCGTGGACAGCGGATAGTAAATCATCGGCTTGTCGTACACGGGCAGCAACTGCTTCGACACCGAATGCGTAATCGGATACAGCCGCGTGCCGGACCCGCCGGCGAGAATGATGCCTTTGCGCGCCATCGTCAGCCCTTCACGCGCGTTGCGCGTAGTTGGTCTCGACCCACGCCGGACGCCACTTCATCAGCCCACGATTGGTTGTCCAGATACCACTGGACCGTCTTGGCCAGACCGGTTTCGAAAGTTTCGGCGGGCTTCCAGCCGAGTTTGCGCTCGAGCTTGCGCGCATCGATCGCGTAGCGGCGGTCGTGGCCCGGACGGTCCTTCACATAGGTGATCTGATCGCGGTAGGAGCCGCTCGCCTTGGGTTTCGCGCGGTCGAGCAAATCGCACAGCGTATGCACGACGCCGAGATTCTTCTTCTCGTTCCAGCCGCCGACGTTGTACGTCTCGCCGAGCGCGCCGAGCGCCAGCACCTCGCGGATCGCGGAACAATGATCGCCCACGTACAGCCAGTCACGCACGTTCTGGCCATCACCGTACACCGGCAGGGGCTTGCCCGCCAGCGCGTTGGCGATCATCAGCGGGATCAGCTTTTCCGGGAACTGGTACGGGCCGTAGTTATTCGAGCAGTTGGTCGTCAGAACGGGCAAGCCATAAGTATGGTGATATGCGCGCACCAGATGGTCGGAGCCGGCCTTAGTCGCCGAATACGGGCTGTTCGGCGCGTAGGGCGTGGTCTCGGAGAATTGCGGATCGGTGGCAGACAGCGAGCCGAACACTTCGTCCGTGGACACGTGCAGGAAACGGAACGCATGCTTCTCTGCCTCGGGCAGCGCGACCCAGTACATGCGTGCGGCTTCGAGGAGCGCGAAGGTGCCGACGACATTGGTCTGCACGAAATCCGCCGGACCGTGGATGGAACGGTCGACGTGGCTTTCGGCCGCGAAATGCAGGATGGTGCGGGGCTTGTGCTGCGCGAGCAGCGCGTCGATGGCCGCGCGATCGCAAATGTCGGCGCGGGCGAAGACGTACCGCGCGTCGCCGGCGAGCGACTTGAGCGTGCCGAGATTGCCGGCGTATGTCAGCTTGTCGACGTTGAGAACGGGTTCATCCGAGCCCTTGAGCCAGTTGAGAACAAAATTGGCGCCGATGAAACCGGCGCCGCCCGTGACAAGAATCATAAGTACCCTTTTGACTGATTCCAGTCTTATAAATCGACTGGAACCGCTCGAATGATTGAAAAAACTATGCATTTCGCGCGAAAAGGCGTTCGAACGTAGAACAAAGTGACCGATTATTCACTGTCGTGTGCGCGCCGCCTGGTCAACCATTCATATAATGCTGGCAATGTAAAAACTACACGCCTAACAACTTGATACAGCTAGGGCATTCGTGGTTGCAAGAGGTTGCAGAGGGTTGCATCGTGTAATGATGAAGCCGTTGCGTCAGACGGTATTCACCGTCTGTTTCATAATCATAATGCTGGAGTCTCTTCTTCCGCCACCCACCTATCGTACCAAGCGTGCCAGCCACCCGATGCTCAGGACGATAACCACTCGCTCCCCATTCGATGATCGACGTTTCGACCCGTTCCGCCGGCGCGCCTGCCGCCCGCCCCGCTCCGCTCGTCTTTGGCGACCTGCAAGGCTGCCGCGATCCGTTCCAGCGTCTCCTCAAGAAGACCGCACCCGAGCCCAACGTGCCCTTGTGGTTCGCGGGCGATCTCATTAACCGGGGACCGAAATCCCTGCAGACGCTGCGCGATGTCATCGCGCTCGGTTCGCGCGCGACCGTCGTGCTCGGCAATCACGATCTCAACCTGCTGTCCGTCGCCACAGGTCTGCGCAAGCCGAAAAAAGGCGACACGCTCGACGATATCCTCGAAGCGCCCGATGCCGCCGATCTGATCGAGTGGGTGCGTCACAAACCCGTCGCGCACTTCGAAGACGGCTTGCTAATGATTCACGCGGGCGTGCTGCCGCAATGGGACGTGACGATGACGCTCGAGCTGGCGCACGAACTCGAACGCGCGCTGCGCGCACCGAACTGGAAGGACACACTTGCAGACTTGTACGGCAACGAGCCGCATCGTTGGGACGATTCACTAACTGGCATCGACCGCCTGCGCGTAACGTACAACGCGCTCACGCGCATCCGCTTCTGCACCGCCGAAGGCGCGATGGAGTTCGCCAACAACGGCTCGCCCGACTCCGCGCCGCCCGGCTACATGCCGTGGTTCGACGTGCCCGAACGCCGCACGCGCAATGTGACCATCGCCTTCGGACATTGGGCCGCGCTCGGCCTGATGATCCGCGACGACGTGCTTTGCCTCGACTCCGGCTGCGTGTGGGGCAACAAGCTGTCGGCGGTGCGGCTCACCGCCGACCCCGCACAGCGCGTGGTCACGCAGGTGAGTTGTGAGATGAAGAAGTAACCGGCTCGACGACCGGCGCGCCGCGCATGCGATCAAGCGCCGCCTGCACCGACGCCTGCGCCTCGCTCCCCAGCAGACGCCGGTCCGCGCCCGGCGCGAGCGTATTGCACACGTACAGCAGCAACGCATCGAGCGAATCGTTGAGCGTCATGTCGCCGATGAACGCGTGCGCCGTCGAGAGCGTGCCGCGCGCATCTTCATACATCAGGCAGATCGGCTGCACCGCCGCCGACACCGCCGCCCAGGTTCGCGTGGAACGGCAGGAGCGATGTGCCGTCCGTCGTCGCGTGCCCTCGGAGAATACGCCGACCATCAGCCGGTCCGACAGTTCGTGGATGATGCGCTTCGCGTCGCTGCGCTTCTCGCGCTGCACGAATACCGTGCCCAGTTGCGCCGCGAGCCAGCCGACTACCGGCCATTTGCAGATTTCCGCCTTCGATACCAACGGCGTCGGTCACCACGCGTTGATGACGTAATATCGATCCACGAGATGTGATTGCCGACCACGAGCACGCCGGCATCGAGCCGCGCTTCGCGTTGTACACGACGAGTTTCATGCCCGATAGCCTGAGCATCTCCAGCGACCACAGACACGATTCAGCTCCGTGCGTTCAGCGACCGATACGCGCGAAAAGCGTCGCACCACGACATGGTGTACAGCAAGTGGATCACCAACCGCAGCTTGCGTAGCGCGATGCTCATGCTCATGTTTCCAGTCAGCGGGTTTCGAACGCCAGATGTCCACCGACGATGGTCGCGCACGCGCGCGCCGGCAGTTCATAGCCCAGGAACGGCGTGTTGTGCCCCTGGCTTTTCAGCTTGCGCGGATCGACGCGCCACGCGACATCCGCATCGAACACGCAGACGTCGGCCAGTGCGCCTGTCGCGATGCGGCCTGCGTGTAGCTTCAGCACATCGGCGGGTGCCGACGTAATACGCGCCAGCGCCTTCGCGAGCGGCACGTTCGCATCGCGCGCCCACTTGAGCGTGAGCGACAGCAGCAGTTCGAGGCCCGTCGCGCCCGGCATCGCTTCGGCGAAGGGCAGCAGCTTTTCGTCGTCGTCGAGCGGCGTGTGATCGGAACAGATCGCGTCGATGGTGCCGTCCGCGAGCCCTGTACGGATCGCCTCGCGGTCGCACTGCGAGCGCAGCGGCGGGTCGAGCCGGAATTGCGAATAGAAGTAGCCGATGCCCACGTCCGTCAGATGCACGTGGTTGATCGTCACGTCGCATGTCACGGCGCGCCCTTCGGCCTTGGCGGGGCGCACCAGCGCGACGCCCGCACCCGACGACAGATGCGACAGATGCACGCGCGCGCCCGTCACGCGCATCAGTTCGAAGATCGTATGCAGCGCGATGGTTTCCGCCGCCACCGGCACGCCCGACAGCCCGAGCCGCGACGCCACCGCGCCGCTCGCCGCCACGCCGCCCTTCGACATGAACGCATCCTGCGGACGCAGCCACACCGTGTAGCCGTAGGTCGTCGCGTACTGCAGCGCGCGCTGCAGGGTGCGCGTATCGACGATGGGGTGATTCGCCTGCGAGAAGCCGACGCAGCCCGCTTCCGTCAGCTCGACCATCTCGGTGATGGCTTCGCCCTTCAGCCCGACGGTGAGCGCGCCCAGCGGATACACATGCGCCTGATGCAGCTTCTGCGCGCGGAACTTGAGCACCTCGACGAGACCCGGCTCGTCGAGCACCGGATCGGTATCGGGCGGGCAGACGAGGCTCGTCACGCCGCCGGCCATCGCCGCGGCCATTTCGGATTCGAGCGTCGCCTTGTGTTCGAAGCCCGGCTCGCGCAGCCGCGCCGACAGATCGACGAAACCCGGCGCGACATACAGCCCGTTCGCGTCGATCACCCTGGCCGCGTGGAAATCGGCCGGCGCCTCGCCGATGCCGACGATACGCCCCGCCGCGATGAAAACGTCTTGGCGCGCTTCCGTGCCCGCCGCCGGATCGATGATCGTGCCGCCTTGAATCTGGATCTTCATGTTTTAGTCGCTGTTGCCCGCCACGATGCCCATCACCGCCATGCGCACGGCGATGCCGAAGGTCACCTGATTCAGAATCACCGACTGCGGGCCGTCAGCCACCTGCGAGTCGATCTCCACGCCGCGATTCATCGGGCCGGGATGCATCACGATGGCGTCGGGCGCGGCGAGCGCGAGACGCTCGGGCGTGAGTCCCCAGCTCTTGAAGTATTCCTGCGCCGAAGGCAGCAGCGCACCGCTCATGCGTTCGTTTTGAAGCCGCAGCATGATGATGACGTCGACGCCCTTCAGCCCTTCGTCGAGATTGTGATAGACGTACACGCCCATCTGATCGAGATTGCCCGGCAACAGCGTGCGCGGACCAATCGCGCGCACTTCCGGCACGCCCAGCGTGGTCAGCGCGTGAATGTCCGAGCGCGCAACGCGCGAATGCAAAATGTCGCCGACGATCGCCACGCGCAGCTTCGTAAAGTCGCACTTGTAGTGGCGAATGGTGTACATGTCGAGCAGGCCCTGCGTCGGATGCGCGTGACGCCCGTCGCCCGCGTTGATGACGTGCACCTGCGGCGCGCAATGCTCGGCGATCAGATACGGCGCGCCGCTCGATGCGTGACGCACGACGAACATGTCGGCGTGCATCGCGGAGAGATTGTTGATGGTGTCGAGCAGGGATTCGCCCTTGCTCGTCGACGATGCGTTGATGTTCAGATTCAGCACGTCCGCCGACAGCCGCTTGGCCGCGATCTCGAAGGTCGTGCGCGTGCGCGTCGAGTTCTCGAAGAACAGGTTGAACACGGACTTGCCGCGCAAGAGCGGCACCTTCTTCACTTCGCGATCCGTCACGCTGACGAACTGCTCGGCCATATCGAGAATGTGCGTGATGATGGAACGCGGCAAGCCTTCGATCGTGAGTAGATGCTTAAGCTCGCCGTTTCTCGTGAGTTGCGGATTACCCTTGAGGAATCGGTAGCGGAACGTATCCGAGGCGGGCGCGCTCGTGTCGGCGGGGCCCTGAGTGGCGGTGTTCATGATGGCTTTGCCCTGAATGATGACCGATGCGCGCTCAATGCACGCGTGCTTCCGTCGCGAACTCGAACGCGTCGTCGCGACGCGCCAGCATGAGATCCTCGTTTGCGGGCAACTCGACCGTCGCGCCGACGAAGCGCGCCGCGATCGGCAACTCGCGTCCGCCGCGATCCGCGAGCACCGCGAGTTCGATCGACGCGGGACGGCCGTAATCGTAGAGTTCGTTGATGGCGGCGCGCACCGTGCGTCCGGTCGAGAGCACGTCGTCGATCAGCACAATATTCCGTCCGTTGACGTCGAACGGCAGCTCGGTCGGACGCGCCTGACTATGCAGACCCTTCTTCGCGTAATCGTCGCGATGCAACATCACGTTCACCACGCCGATGTCCGGCGCGTTCAGGTCCTTCGCGAGCCGTTCGGCCAGCCACACGCCGCCGCTGTAAATGCCCGTGAGCACCACGCCATCTGAAGAAGCCAACGTTTGTCGATAAGCCGCGCGCATCTGATCGACGAGCGCGCGATACAGCGCCTCGGCATCAATCGAACTCATGATCGTTGGAGAGTCCGTCGAGATATTGTTGAAGGATCACGCGCGCGGCTTCGGCATCGATATCGTCGAAGCGGCCGTGCGCATTGGTGCGCACGCCGCGTGCGCGCAGATCGGCCTTGGCATCGACGGATGAATAGCGCTCGTCCACCCATTGCACGGGCACATTGAAACGCCCATTCACCTGATTGCCGAAGCGCTTGGCCAGCGCGCTCATTTCATGCGGCGTGCCGTCGGGATGCATCGGCATGCCGACGACGATGGCGTCGGGCTTCCATTCATCGACAAGTTTGCCGATCTGTTCGAAGCGATAGTCATGATTGCGGTTCTCGACGACGATCAAGGCACGCGCATTGCGAGTCAGCGTATTGCCGACGGCGACACCGATGCGTTTCTCGCCGTAGTCGAATGCCAGCAACGTGGCTTCGCGACTCATGCGTGCCCTGCTTCGCCGGACAACATGGGGCGCGATACGCCGAGCAGCGAAAGCGCGGCTTCGAGACGATCTTCAGCGAGCACATCGAAGATGATGCGCGGATCGGCTTCGACGGTGAGCCAGCCGTTCTTGGAGATTTCTTCCTCGAGTTGGCCTGCGCCCCAGCCTGCATGACCGAGCGTGAGCAGGAAGCGTTCGGGGCCGGTGCCGCTCACGACGGCTTCGAGCACATCCTTGGACGTGGTCATGGCGAGGCCGCCGGGCACGCTCATGGAAGAGCTATACGGTTCGCCATCGCCTTCCTCGTGCAGCACGAAGCCTCGTTCCGTCTGAACGGGACCGCCGAAGTACACAGGCAAGTGAACGAGCGGCTCGATCTCGAGTTTGAGATCGATGCGATTGAAGAGCGACTGGAGATCGATGTCGGTCGGCCGGTTGATGACCAGGCCGAGCGCGCCGCGCTCCGTGTGATCGCAAAGATAGACCACCGTTCCTGAAAATGTCGGATTGGCCATGAACGGCATGGCAATCAGGAACTGATTCGTCAAATTGATGCGATCGGAAGTCTTGGACATAATTTAAAATTTTACCAAAGCCTTACCAAAGGCGCTGCGAGATGCCAGACTTTGATCTGGGTCTGGTTTCGGCGGGACCTGCGCGCGGCAGACAATACTGCACTCTATCACGCGCTTACACGGTGCCGTCGCGTGCTGTGCGCGTTCGTTTTCGACCGCGATATCCTCGCGCCGCTCGACCAGCGCGACCGGCGTGTTCCGTTCATCCATGCGAGCGTGGTGGAACTCGATCGCATCTTACGCGATGCGGGCGGCACACCAATCGTCCGTGACGGACATCCGGTTCACGATATACCCGCGCTCGCGCGCGAATGCGGCATGAACGCGGTGTTCGCCAACCCGTCCGCGAAGGAGCGCGACGACACTGTGGCGAAGAAATTCGTGAGTCAGGACATCGCGTTCTTCACGTTCAAGAACCAGGCGGTCTTCGACCATGACGAGGTGATGACAGGCGCGAGCAAGCCGTACGTACACGGTCTTCACGCCGTACAAGCGCAAATGGCTCGAAACGCTGACGCCCGATGCGCTCAAGCCGTACGCATCCGAAAACCATCTGAACGCGCTCGCCAAGCCACCTTCTGGCGTCAAGCATGCGAGACCGTCAATTGCTAAAATCAGTTTCGTGCATGCCCACGCGCCGTGGCGCGCGAAACCCGACGCGCTAAAAACCGCGAAAATTTCGCTTGGCGCGGATTATCCGCAACCGGTCGTCGATCACGATGCTGCGCGCAAACGCACGCTCGCACGTTACAGCGTGGTGCGGCCGAGCAAGCGCACCACGGCCCCGAGCGATGACGATGGCGATTGATTAACGAACGAGCGCCGTCGGACGTTCGATCATCGTGGTGAGTGCTGCGACGAGGCTCGCCCGGACGGCGCGATGCCCGCCACGGCCTGATGCAGCATCGAGCGAAGCATCTGCGCGGCGCGCTCCGGCACGGTGGCGTCGAGACCGCGCGGGTCGCCATCGACCGACCGCATTCGGCTGCGTCTCGCCGTGATGCGCGACGCGCCGCCACGCCAGCCCGAGCGTATCAGCGAGCAAAGCGACATGGCCCAGTCCGAGCGCGCCCGCCGCGCCCAGGCCGATGCGACGCGTCGGCCGCGTTCAGCGCCACGGCGGCATCTACGGTGCCCGTTTCGCTCGCCTGCGAGCCGCGCTGCTCCACCAGTCCGTCGATGGGCGCCTCCGCGCTTTGCAGAAAGTCCTCGTATGCCGCCGCATTGACACGCAGCACGCCGAGGTCGCGCGTCGCGGAATCCGTGCGCAGCGTCTTCGCTCGCCTGCACCGCGCCCTGCTCCCACGCCGCTTCCGATGCCGGCGTCGCCGCGACATGCCACGCCACCGTCAGGCCGTAATCGCGCAGCACTTCGACGCGTTCGGCATCGTCGGGCGGCGCGCCGTAGAGCGCGAAATCGCGCCACACGAGCGCCAGCGGCGCGCGCACCAGCGACTTCGGCGCATAGGTCGTCGACGCGGGCGCCTGATCCGCCAGCACCAGATTGAATGAAGTGCGCGTAGAGCCGTTTCGCGTCCGCGTGATCCGCCGATTCCACACCGTAGCGGCGCTCCACGCGCTCACGCAGCGCCCATACCGTGTTGAGCGCGAGACGCCAGAAATCGTAGGGATCCGGGCCGCCGAGTTCGCCCAGACATTCGTCGAGCCGCGTGAATAACTCCGGGCTTTCCCCCCGCGGGCGCGCGCAGCAGCTTGAGCAGTGCTTCCTCGTAACGCGCGCGGATCAGCTGAGCCGGTCGGGCGCGATGCCCGACAGCGTCGCAGGCGCAATCGCGTGGCCGGCGAGCGCGAGGTCGTCGTACGATACCGGCGCGCCCGGATATGCAGCGCGAGCAATGCATGCAGCCCGCGAGATAGTGATCGAACAGCACGGTCGAGCACGACAGTTCGCGCGGTTGTGGCGTTCGACCGCCGCGCCGAACACCGCGATCGATTCGGCGATGCGATTGCGCGTCGGATCCGATTCGTCCCCGAGCGGTACGACCAGCGCGAGCGCCTCCGCGAAACGCTGCGCCGGCAGCCAGCCCGCCGAATGCAGAGCGGAAATGGCGCGCTTGAGCGCGGGCGCCGTTTCGCCCTGGCGCTGAAACGCATGCAGGGCGTCGGCAAGCGCCATTTCGGCGAGTCGCACCGATCCGCCGCGCGGATTGGGCAAAGCTTTGAACATAACGGGCAGTATCGGGACGGGATGTCATAACGGGCGCTCACAGGCAGATTGCGCATGCGCGCGGGCGATGCCGGCCACATGCGGTTGAACTGCGTCATCCACGCAACCCGGCGGCACACGCGCCGCCGCTCATGCAGAATTTCGGGCCGGGTGCGCACGAGACGCATTCGGCCGTCCCCGCTTCCAAGCGTATGCCTTATTACGATTGGACGGAAATCGATTCTCGCGACAGGCCAGCGCGCTGGCAGCCTGCGTCGCGCTACGTCGCGCGATGCGAAACGATCAGACTGCTGATCGATTCGCATCGCGTGCGCCTGTATGTCCTCTGGAGCCGTGCCAGCGGGGGCAATCCCTGCCGGATCGGTCACGCGCAAACGCAGTCCGTAAAAAACGCGCGCCGCATGACGCGAATCATGCGGCGCGATAGAGGCTGCCTGTCAGATCTGAACCATCTCGAAATCTTCCTTGCGGGCTCCGCATTCAGGACACGTCCAGTTGATTGGGACGTCTTCCCAACGCGTGCCGGGCGCGATGCCTTCCTCGGGCAATCCCGCCTCCTCGTCGTAGATCCAGCCACAGATCAGGCACATCCAGCTTCTGTATTCCATACTTATGCCGCGTCGAAGGGTCGGTTGAAATTAGGACATGATGGTACCGTGTTGCCGTGACGATGCCTAGCAAACCGCCCGCCCAGCGTTTTTCCGAGAATCGCGACCTGCCGCGGGAACACGCCGCACACGCGCCGGATCACCGGAAAAAAGTGCGCAAAGCCAGCAGACGGGCGGCTTTCAGGCCGCGTAATCGAACCATAGTCGATTCACGATCAAGCGTGCTGCTGACTTGCCGTCGAGGCGTATCCGTCGACGCGTAACCACGCGCGGCCGCTCGGAGCCGAACCGTTCCACTCGAGCATTCAATAACACAATGTCCGCTTTTGCCATGACCGGCAACTCTCCCCCGATCGTACTGACCTTCGGCCTGTAGGATCCCACCGGCGGCTCGGGCCCGCAGGCCGACCTGCTGACGATCTTCCTCAGGCACGACGAGTCGAAGACGCTTCCGCAGATCAACAAGCAGTTGAAGGAACAAGGCTATTTCAAACAAACAGTTTCTGCCGCCTGGCGTCGAGGTCGTGTCGTGGTACGTGTGATGATGGGCATCGGGCAAGTCGTCACGTTGCGTGTGCCCGCGGATCGGCTGCGTGAGGTGAATCGCGCAATCGAGAGCACGGCGTAGGGCCGTTATCGGACAGAGTCCTATCCCCGACATAGGACTACAAGGAAGCCGCGCAGAAGTTCCGGGATGAGATGAATAAGTGAGGCGGCTAGTCCAGAGAAAAAAACCCGCAGCGATGCGGGTTTTTTCTGCCACGCGGGCTTCGTGAGAAACGAAGCCCGCGCCGGCTCAGGATTAAACATGTAACCGGCGTGAGCCGAATTTACATGTCCATGCCCATTCCGCCCATGCCGCCGGGCATCCCGCCAGGCATCGCAGCGTCTTCCTTCGGCAGTTCGGCAACGGCTGCGTCGGTCGTCAGCAGCAGGCCTGCCACCGATGCCGCGTTTTGCAGCGCCGTGCGCGTGACCTTCGTCGGGTCGACGACACCGGCTTCCACCAGGTCACCGTACTCACCAGTCGCGGCGTTGTAGCCGTAGTTGCCCGAACCCTGAGCAACCGCCGCCACCACGACCGAAGCTTCTTCGCCGCCGTTCGTGACAATCTGGCGCAGCGGCTCTTCCATTGCACGCAGCAGGATCTTGATACCTGCGTCCTGGTCCGAGTTCGAGCCCTTCAGGCCTTCGATTGCCTTGCGAGCACGGATCAGCGCCACGCCGCCGCCAGCCACGATGCCTTCTTCCACAGCCGCGCGCGTTGCGTGCAGTGCATCTTCGACACGTGCCTTCTTTTCCTTCATTTCGACTTCGGTCGCAGCACCGGCCTTGATCACTGCCACGCCACCAGCCAGCTTGGCCACGCGCTCTTGCAGCTTTTCACGGTCGTAGTCCGACGTCGCTTCTTCGATCTGCTTGCGCACTTGCTTCACGCGCGCTTCGATGTTCACGGCTTCGCCACCGCCATCGATGATCGTCGTGTTTTCCTTGGCCACTTCGATGCGCTTCGCCTGGCCCAGTTCAGCCAGCGTCGCCTTCTCGAGCGTCAGGCCGGTTTCTTCCGCGACGACTTGACCGCCGGTCAGGATCGCGATGTCTTCTAGCATGGCCTTGCGACGGTCGCCGAAGCCCGGAGCCTTCACAGCGACGGTCTTCAGAATGCCGCGGATGTTGTTGACGACCAGCGTTGCGAGCGCTTCGCCTTCGACGTCTTCAGCGATGATGAGCAGCGGACGGCCAGCCTTAGCGACTTGTTCCAGCACCGGCAGCAGATCGCGGATGTTCGAAACCTTCTTGTCGTGCAGCAGCACGAACGGGTTTTCGAGGACGGCGACTTGCTTGTCCGGGTTGTTGATGAAGTACGGCGACAGGTAGCCGCGGTCGAACTGCATGCCTTCGACGACGTCGAGTTCGTCTTGCAGCGACTTGCCGTCTTCGACGGTGATGACGCCTTCCTTGCCGACCTTGTCCATCGCTTCAGCGATGCGCTCGCCGATCGACGTGTCGCTGTTCGCCGAGATCGAGCCGACTTGCGCAATTTCCTTGTTGGTCGTGCAGGGCTTGCTGATCTTGCGCAGTTCTTCGATTGCTGCTGCAACGGCCTTGTCGATGCCGCGCTTCAGGTCCATCGGGTTCATGCCCGATGCGACGTACTTCATGCCTTCGCGAACGATCGACTGAGCCAGCACCGTAGCCGTCGTCGTGCCGTCACCGGCGTTGTCGCTGGTCTTGGAAGCGACTTCCTTGACCATTTGCGCGCCCATGTTCTGTAGCTTGTCCTTCAGTTCGATTTCCTTCGCGACCGAGACACCATCCTTGGTGACCGTCGGGCCGCCGAAAGAACGCTCGAGCACGACGTTACGGCCCTTCGGACCGAGCGTGACCTTGACCGCGTTGGCCAGGATGTTCATGCCTTCGACCATCTTGGCGCGTGCGGAATCGCCAAAAGTAACTTCTTTAGCTGCCATATCCAGACTCCTTGATTCGATTCGATTTGCCGGCTTCCGCGGGCTGCGCTGTGATGAGCGGGGCGCGGGCGCGAAAGCCCAACGTGCAGGAAGGATGCTTACTTGACCAGGATGGCCATGATGTCTTCTTCGCGCATGACGAGCAGTTCCTGGCCGTCGACCTTGACGGTCTGGCCGGCGTACTTGCCGAATAGCACACGGTCGCCGACCTTCACATCGAGGGCGTTCTGCACCCCCTTGTCATCGCGCTTGCCCGGGCCGATGGCCAGGACTTCGCCTTGATCCGGCTTTTCTGCCGCGGCTTCCGGAATCACGATGCCCGACGCTGTCTTGGTTTCCTGGTCCAGACGCTTGACGATGACGCGATCGTGCAAAGGACGAAGGTTCATACACACTCCTCTTTAGATTGAGACTGAAAACGCGGGAAAACCCGTCCGGTTGAGCGAAACTCACCGGACGGCAAGCTATTAGCACTCTCTATTAGCACTTCTCGTGCAGTGAATCTTAATTATATGGACGGGATTTAGCAATTTCAAGAAGGGAGACCGAAAAAGAATGGTCAGAGATTCCCGTAGTATTAGAGGGGCTTCGCGGTCGCCCGACGTCACGTGAACCTATCAATTCATCCAGATTGATTGAATCGATTAATTCTGATAGACGAATAGTGATTTAGCGGGATTAGGGTTTTTCCTAGGTTTGACGAAGCCTAGACTGCCTCTCAACGAAACGACGAAGCAGTGGAGAGACAAGCTCTCGACCCGCAACGTTCCCATTAGAGCAGCATTTCATCGAAATTCGGAGGTTCATCATGTTCAAGTTATTCTCAAGTCATTCGTTCCCGCTCTTGTCATTGCTTCCGCTCTCGCAGTTTCCGCGCTCGCGCAAGCCGCCGACAACGCACCTGTCACACCCGTTCAGAAGTGAAGGCCCCACTGGTTCAGCTCGAACGTGCGCCGGCTACAACCCCGCCAGCGATCAGACGACCTATCCGGCCAACATCCAGGCCGCTGAAGCGCGCGTGAATGCGCAATCACAAACACGCAAGCCGCGCAAAGCGTCGCCGACACGTCGGTCGGCAGTGCGAGCGAAGGCGCTTCGGCATCGGGCCATACGATTCACTCGAACTTTCTGAGCCGCATCGTTCGTCCAGAGAGAGGCCGACGCGAATCCGGTCGACTTCAATCGTCCGTAACCCCCTGTCGCTCGCGACGGCGAATCTCGTCGCGAAACACAAGAAGCCCGTCCCGCGCCGGGCTTTCGCACATTCGGTCACAGCCTGTTCATCAAGATGTAAGCATCGGATTCCACGATGTTTTTCGGACTGCGCTTTTTCACCGACCCGTCCGAGGGCACTACAATTTATGTTTGCTGTCACAAACATCCCGTATCTGTCGCGCCCATGCCCATGCCGTCGTTGCGTTTCGCTTTCGCCTCATTTGGACTCGTTGCTCTCGCCGCCTGCGGAGGCCACGCCGCCTCCACGCCGAACTATCAGCAAGAGCTTTTCACCACCGGCGCGAGTCCGTTCGCCCATAATTTCGATGCCACCGTCGGAGAAACCTGCGAGGCCGCGCGCCGCACGCTGCTGTCGCAAGGTTTCCTCACGACCATGGCTCAGTCCGACACCGTCGACGCGACCAAGAACTTTCAGCCGTCCTCGGAAACGCACGTGGTCGTGTCGTTTCACGTCGTCTGCACGCCGGCGGAAAACACCGCGAATCAGAGCATCGCGTACGTGAACGCGGTGCAGGACAGCTATGCGCCCAAGAAGAAGAGCGATACGTCCGCGAGCGGCGGCCTTTCGGTGCTCGCTCGGTTCGCTGTTGCTGCCGATCCGCTCGAACAGCGACGCGATGGTGAAGATCTCCAGCGAAACCGTGCCGGCAGGCAAGTTCTATGACCGGCTTCTTCAACCTGATGGGTCATTACCTGAACACGGTGCCGCGCAGCCCGCCCGTCGCCGCCGATGAAGTTAAGAGCAAGCCGCTTGCGCCATCGCTGATCCTGACCTGACTTCGCCCGAGTTGACGCCGAGGCCGATCATCGTGCAGACGCCCAACGCCGCGACGGCGATCCCGGCGTCCGATGCGGCCGCTCAAACGAAGAAGGATGCGCAGGCCATCGCGCGGCGCCGATGGATTCGGCATCCGCCGCGCAACCCGCATCGGCTCCGGAGCCGGTGTCCGCGTCGGCATCAGGACACTCGGCGGTTCGCTGACCCGCCGGGCGCCCTGCCCGGCGCACTATGCCGGCCATCAATTCGGCACGTTGACCACGCCGTTTCCGCTCACCTGAAATCGCATTCGATCCCGGATCGGCCGCGATCCGCGGCAGGTTCGTCGTCGCGCGGGCGCCGCGCCCGGCGTGCCGCCTCGCCGACACCGCGCTTACAGCAGCGGCGTGCCGTTCTTCAGGTGAACCCACATCAGATTGAGCGCCTATAAGGTTGTAGTAATGGACCGGAATGAAGCGCGTATCGAATCCGGCCACGCTCTCAGGAACGCATCGAAGTGCTGGCCGTACATCACTTCGTACAGCGACAACTGGCTTTTCGATCCCTCCGCCACGCGATTCGCACCGAGATACGGACGCGATGCGTGATTGATCGGCACGAGCGCATCCGCGCGACCCTGCACGATGATCGCGTGCCTGCCGCGCAAGTTCGCATTGACGCGAATCGCGTTCACGTTCGACACCATCGTCGCGTTGCCCAGCGCCCACAGCGACCGTAGACCAGGCGCCATAGCTGCCGCCCACGGTGGCGAACCGATGATCGCCGCGCCCGTCGGTCCCGTTGTTGTAGACGAGATTGATGCCGTTGGTCGGCGGCATGCCGTTGCCGAACACCGTGAGCATCGGCGAGACGAGCTGCGTTGCGCCCGCGGCGCCGCTCGTCGCGTTGGTCGTGCCCGAAGCTGAAGCCGCACAGGTTGTCGGTCACGCTCGCCTTCATGTACGCATCGGCATAGGTCACGGCGAGGGCCGGCACCGCCTGCGAATCCCACATCGGCGCCTGCAGCATGTCCGAGTCGGTTTCGTAGCCGGCCTGATGCAGCGCGACGAGCGCGTTGTTAGCCTGCGTCTGCGTATCGCTGCCGCCGATTATGCCCGCCGCCGCGAGCGAATTGCAGCGCGCGGTGCGGATCGCGTTGGTGATCGCGACCGGCAGCACGGTCAGATAAGGCGAACCCGCCGCCGTGGCAAGCGCCGCGCACGGTTGCAACAGATTGGCGGTCGTCATGTAATCGCCGAACAGACGTCCCCACGAGCCGACGTTCACTCCGCCCTGCTGCACGGCCACCGAACCCGGCAGATCGAGGTTGATCTGCGGTTCACCGACGACAACCGCCGTGATCCAGCCGCCGGTGTCCTGCTCGGCCACCGCGA
>JAQFVJ010000009.1 GCA_029439525.1 Caballeronia sp. BR6202001591004 | reverse complement strand
ACCTTGGCAACTGCGCTTCGATATCCGCCTTCGGGCCGACCCACAGAAAACGCGCACGCCGCTCGGCATTCGGCACCCGGATCAGCACCCCGTGCGGACCATCGACCTTGACGTGCACGCCGTCGGGCATTGCGTCAAAGATCCCGGAGAGCGCCACGCGCACGTCGCCAGCGAAACCGATCGCGGCGAGTTCGGGCGTGGCGTCGGTGAGCTTCGCTTTAAGGCGCAGCACGAACATCGACAGACGCTTCTGCACGGCGGCCTGCACGTCGTGCGGAATCAGCAGGCGGATCGCATCGCCGGTGCGCCACATCAGGAACGAGCCGAGCAGACGGCCCTTCGGCGAGCAATAGCCGGCGAGCCGTGCGGTCGAGGCATCGAGATGCTGGACGTCGTTGGTGATCTGGTTGTGCAGGAAGGACGCGGCATCGTCGCCCTTGACGTCGATCACGCCGAACTGCGTCAGCGGCATATAGACGCCGGCGCTCGTCACGGCGTCGAAATCGGAATCGGAAAGTGCTGCAGGAAGGGATGTCAGGGAATTCATAACGTGGCAGACGGTCAATCCTTCGTTCGTCCTCGGTCATTCTGTGACCGGAGCACAGACAGGCAGATTATTATATTATATTAATCTTATTCCTAGCGTGTTTCGCATGTCCCTTCTGAAGAAATGTATCGCCTTGGCGATGCTGGCCATATTGCTCGGCCGTCGCGGGTGGCGTCTGGTGGTGGGCCAATCGGCCCGTGTCGCTGGCCACGCCCGAACTCGATGTCACGATCAAGCCTCACAGCAGCCTGCGCAGCGTCACCATTCAGTTGAATCGCGGCGGCGTGCCCGTCGAGCCGGAACTGTTCGTGCCGATGACGCGCGCGCTGGGCCTGTCTGCACAACTGAAATCGGGCAATTACGCGTTCAAGGCTGGCGTGACGCCTTACGAAGTGCTACAAAAGATGATCACGCGTGGCGATGTCAACGAATATGTCGCCACCGTCATCGAAGGCTGGACCTTGCAGAAAATGCGCGCCGAACTGGATGGCAATCCCGCGCTCACGCACGACACGGCCGGCATGAGCGATGTCGATCTGCTCAAGGCCATCGGCGCGACGACCGAGGCCGACAAGATTTCCGCCGAAGGGCCGTTTTTCCCGGACACGTATCTCTTCGACAAGGGCACGAGCGATCTCGCGGTCTACAAGCGCGCCTACCGGATCATGCAGCAGCGCCTGAACGAAGCCTGGGCGAATCGCGTGCCGAATCCGCCTTACAAGACACCTTACGATGCCCTGATCATGGCGTCGATCGTCGAGAAGGAAACTGGACGCGCGCAGGACCGGCCGCTGGTGGCGGCGGTGTTCGCGAACCGGCTGCGCCGCATCGGTATGCCGCTGCAGACCGATCCGAGCGTGATCTACGGGCTCGGCTCCGCCTACGGCGGCCATCTGAAAAAAAGACCTCCTCCAGACGGACACTCCGTACAATCCTACACGCGCATGGGCTTGCCGTTGACGCCGATCGCGCTGCCCGGCGTCGCCGCTCAACGCCACGCTCAATCCCGCCGCCAGCAACGCGCTGTATTTCGTGTCGCGAGGCGACGGCAGCAGCATTTTTCCGACAATCTGGGCAACCACAACAAGGCCGTCGACAAATACATCCGGGGTCAATGAATGGTGCGGGGCAAGTTCATCACGTTCGAGGGCATCGACGGCGCGGGCAAGACCACACATCTGGACTGGTTTCGCCAGCGGCTCGCCGACAAGCTGAACACCGGCGTCCGCAAGGTCGTGATGACGCGCGAACCCGGCGGCACGCCGCTCGGCGGAACCCTGCGCGGCATTCTGCTCGCGCAGCCGATGGACCTCGAAACCGAGGCGCTGCTGATGTTCGCCGCGCGCCGCGAGCATCTCGCGCAAGTGATCGAACCGGCGCTCGCGCAGGGCGACTGGGTGCTGTCGGATCGTTTCACGGACGCGACCTTCGCCTATCAGGGCGGCGGCCGCGGCTTGCCGCGCGACAAGCTCGAAGCGTTGGAACGCTGGGTGCAGGGCGGTTTTCAGCCGGATCTGACCGTGCTGTTCGACGTGCCGACGGAAACCGCCAGCGAACGCCGCTCGGCCGCGCGCGCGCCGGACAACTTCGAGAGCGAATCGGAGACGTTTTTCGAGCGCACGCGCGCGGAATATCTGCGATGCGCGGCGGAAGCGCCGGATCGCTTCTTCATCGTCGATTCGACGCAATCGATCGAGTCAATCCGCAAGCGGCTGGAAGAAGTCGTCGCGAGCCTGTGATATCCACGGTGAAACCAACTTTGATCGACCGACCGAAGCGATGATCTATCCCTGGCAAACCGGCGACTGGCAGCGTCTCCAGCAACTGCGCGCGGCGTGGCCGCATGCGTTGCTGCTGCACGGCGAAGCTGGCATCGGCAAGTTCCAGTTCGCTCAGGATCTGGCGCAGGAACTGCTATGCGAATCGCCTGCCAAAAATGGCGAGCTGTGCGGAACCTGCGCGGCGTGCCACTGGTTTTCGCAAGGCAATCACCCCGATTACCGCGTCGTGCTGCCCGAAGCACTCGCGAGCCTGGCCGTCGCCGTGGGCGATGGCGCCGCGGACGCACCCGCCGACAAGGCCGACGGCGAAGAGGGCAAGAAGACGCGTCAGCCCAGCAAGGAAATCAAGATCGAGCAGGTACGCGCGCTGCTTAATTTCTGCGCGCTCGGTTCCCATCGCGGCGGCGTGCGCGTGGTCGTGCTGTATCCGGCGGAGGCGCTCAATGTCGCGGCGTCCAATGCGCTGCTGAAGACCCTCGAGGAACCGCCCCTGGGCGTCGTGTTCCTGCTGGTGTCGGCGCGCATCGACCGGCTGTTGCCGACCATCATCAGCCGATGCCGTCAGTGGCCGATGAGCCTGCCCAATCCCGACGACGCTCAGGCGTGGCTCGCGGCACAAGACGTCGACAACGCGGCGGGGTTGCTCGCGGAAGCGGGCGGTGCGCCGCTCACGGCGCTGGCGCTCGCAAACGACGAAAACCGCGCGCTGCGCGACTTCACGCTCGCGCAACTCGCCGCCGGACCGAACTGCGATGCCTTCGCGTGCGGTGAAAACCTGCAGAAGCTGCCGGTGCCGCTTGTGCTCGGCTGGCTCCAGCGCTGGCTCTACGATGTGCTCGCGCAACGCACGGCGGGCCGGCCGCGCTATTTTCCGGTGGCGGCGAAAGCGCTCGCGTGCTGTGCGCAAAGCTCCGATCCCGCCGCGCTCGCCCGCTATATTAAGACGGTCACGCGACAACGGGCGATGGAGAATCATCCGCTGAACGCGCGGCTCGTTTTCGAGGAACTGTTCATCGCCTATCGCGGTATTTATACGGCTTGACCCTTTACGGCGTGACCCAAACCGACATCACTATGAGTTTTTCCTACCGCGACGCCACGCTCGACGATCTGCCCCCGCGATCGTCGCCATCTACAACTCGACCATCGCGTCGCGCCAGGTCACGGCCGACCTCGACAAGAAGCTGCTGCGCGCGGCGCTCGCTCGACACCGCGCTGTCGCTCGATGTCGATACCGTGCTCGGCTTCATCTTCGGGCACAACGAGCTGAGCATGAAGCTGAAGCTGTTCGCGGGCTTCGGCTTCGACGCGTGGGGCATGCTGCCGCGCGTCGCGGTGCTCGACGGCGTGGAGCGCGATCTCGTCATTCTGAGCTTGCGGCTGGACGTGCAGCGCGCCGCCGCGGCCGCAGCGTAATAAAGAAGAACGCGCTTCTGATGTTCGTCGATTCGCACTGCCATATCAATTTCGAAGGGCTGGTCGACCGCCTGCCCGACGTGCTCGACAACATGAGCTCGCACGCGGTGACGCATGCGTTGTGCGTATCGGTCGATCTGGAAACGTTGCCATCCGTGCTGGAGATCGCGGCGAAGCACGACAACGTGTACGCGTCGGTGGGCGTGCATCCCGATTACGAGGACGCGAAGGAGCCGAGCGTCGCGGAGCTCGTCGAACTGGCGCAGCATCCGAAAGTCTGCGCGATCGGCGAAACTGGCCTCGATTACTACCGTCTCAAAGGCCGCAGCATCGCCGACATGGAATGGCAGCGCGAGCGCTTCCGCACGCATATCCGCGCGGCGCATCAGACCGGCAGGCCGCTCATCATCCATACGCGTTCTTCCTCGGAAGACACGCTGCGCATCATGAAGGAAGAGCGCGCCGAGGTGCCGGGCGGTGTCATGCACTGTTTCACCGAGACGTGGGACGTGGCGGAACAGGGGCTCGCGCAGAACTTTCATATTTCGCTGTCGGGCATCGTCACGTTCAAGAAGGCGCTCGACGTGCAGGAGGTCGCGCGGCGCGTGCCGATCGAGCAATTGCTGATCGAAACCGATTCGCCGTATCTTGCGCCGGTGCCGTATCGCGGCAAGCCGAATGAACCTGCGTACGTCAGCTATGTCGGACGTTTCATCGCGCAGTTGCGCGACCAGACGGACGAGGAACTCGCGCGGGCGACTACCGACAACTTCTTCCGGCTTTTCAAGATCGCGCGCCCCGCTGCCTAAGCGGCGGGACGGTCCGACACAAACGATTCAGGCAATACTAAGGGGCAGGTCCACCATGAATAACACTTCGATGTTTTCCACTCAGTCTTCCGCCCGCCGCGCGCGCGCCTTCGTCGCCGGCGCGGTGCTCGCCGCGTGCGCCGCCGCGCAGCCGGTGTGGGCCGCATCCGTGGGCTCGCTCGTCAAGGCGGTCAAGTTCGACGACGTTTCCGCCGTAAAGAAGGCCCTCGCGCAAGGCGCCGATCCGAACACGGTCGACGACACCGGCACGCCGATCCTGCTGATTGCGGCGCGCGAGAAATCCGACAAGGTAGGCCAGTTACTCGCCGACAACCCCAAGACCGACCTGGAAAAGCTCGATCCCGCCGGCGAAAACGCGATGATGCTCGCCGCGCTCAACGGCGGCGCGACCTTCGTGAACACGCTGATCGCCAAGGACGCCGAAGTGAACAAGAAAGGCTGGACGCCGCTGCACTATGCCGCGACCAACGGTCATAACGACATCGTGAAACTGCTGCTCGACCATTTGGCCTATATCGATGCCGGCTCGCCCAACGGCACCACGCCGCTGATGATGGCCGCGCGCGGCGGTCATCTGTCGACCTGCAAGCTGCTGCTCGACGAAGACGCGGACTTGCGCATCAAGAATCAGCTCGGCATGACGGCGGTAGATTTCGCGCAGAAATACAACGAGAAGGACGTCGTGGAAGGTCTCCAGGCGCGCCTGAATTCGATGCAAAGCAATGCCGCGCAAGGCACAAACAGTGCAAAATAACGCAGCACGGTTTACGAGGGACGCGGACGGGCGGTACCGCCCGCCGCCCTGCCGGTCGTTTCAATCTATCCGCCGCTCAACATAAAAGAAGGAAGACCATGCTGCGGGAATTCGTCATCGCCTGTGCGCGCGCGACGCCGGTTTGTGCGTTCGCGTTCACCGGCAACGATTTGAACAAGCTCTGCACCAAAACCGATTCCAATTCGCGCACCGCGTGCGCCGCCTATATCGAAGGCGCGGCGGACGGCGTCTACAACACGATCGAGGCCATCGGCGGGACCTCCAGGCCGCAAGTCGGCCAATACTTCTGCCTGCCGGCCGACGTAACTGACCGACGCGGTGCGCAAGTACATCGCCAACAATCCAGACAAGGCCGACTTCAACGCGACCACGATGGTTTCGCTGGGCCTCGGCAAGGCATTTCCCTGCAAGGCAGAGCCCTGATTCGTGCGTTGACCATGCCGCCATCGCGAAGGTGTGAGCCGGACGCACCGGCGGGCAGGCATCGTGTTTGCCAGGCGTTAGACATACGCAAGACGGGCCGCACGTCCAGCTGCAGCATCGCGCAGTAACGAATTCGTGCCACGCGATCGCCGTATCCCCCTTTCAAGAGGCCGATCCCGCGACGCTCATGGTTCATTTCGACCACTTTCTGGACTTAGCTGAACGGCCACTCGGAACCTGGTTCGGCGCGCTCTGCACCGCGGCCGTGATGGTCGCGGTGGCCATAGGCATTCATCGCATCGGCGCGCGCATCCTGACGCGCATCGCGCGGCCGTACCCGCTGATGAGCATCGTGCTGCGCTATATCGACAAGCCCGCGCTCGTCCTGCTCATCATCCTCGGGCTGGCCTTCGTGATTTTCGAGGCGCCGGACACGCTGCCGTTCATCCTCGTGCTGCGCGATGTCGAAACCGTCGCGCTGATCGCGTCGATCACCTCTCTCGCCGTGCGTTCGGCGGGCGCGGTTGGCGAGGCGATCGTGCAGGCGCATCCGCTCGATCGCGAGGACAATCTCGACGCGCGCCGCATCCACACGCAGGCCCGTGTGCTGGCGCGCTCGGTGATGGTGGTGATCGTCATCATGGGCTTCGGCGCGGCGCTGATGGTGTTCCCGAGCGTGAGGCAAATCGGCGCGAGCCTGCTGGCGTCGGCAGGCGTGGCCGGTCTGGTCGCCGGTATCGCCGCGCGGCCCGTGCTCGGCAATCTGATCGCCGGTCTGCAGATCGCGCTGTCGCAGCCGATCCGGCTCGATGACGTCGTCGTGATTCAGGGCGAGTGGGGGCGCGTCGAGGAGATTACTGGCACGTATGTGTCGATCCGCATCTGGGACCAGCGGCGGCTGATCGTGCCATTGCAGTGGTTCATCGAGAATCCGTTCACGAACTGGACGCGCAACAGCTCGCAGATAATCGGCACGGTGTTTCTTTACGTCGACTACCGGATGCCGGTCGCGCCGCTGCGCGAGGAGCTAGAGCGCAGCGGCGCGCATGCGCCGGAATGGGACGGGAGGGTGCAGGTCTTGCAGGTCACCGACGCGACCGAGCGCTCGATGCAACTGCGCGTGCTGGTCAGTTCGTTCGATTCCGCGCTCAACTGGGATCTGCGATGTCGCGTGCGGGAAGGGCTGCTGAACTTCGTGCAGGCGGCGTATCCGCAGTTCCTGCCGCACGCGCGCGCCGATCTGTCGTCGGACAAGGATCACGTCGATTTCGCGCCGCCGCTCGCGAGCACGCCCGCCGGCGCGATGTCGCCCGCGCAGGCGAGCACGGTGGATACGCCCGCCGATCCCGTGGCGGGCCGCGGCGAACTCGACAAGCCCGATCCGCGCATCCACACGACCAAGCCGGAAGCGCCAAGCACGTCGGTCAAGAACAAGTCCTGAAACCACCCCGGAGCTCGCGAAACCCATGCAGCTATTTCGAGTCAAAGATGGGTTTATGCCGATTTCAAAGCAAGAGGAAAGCACATGAGCCGTCTCGTCGTCGTATCAAACCGGGTCGCCACGCCGACCGAAACCAAAGGCTCGGCGGGCGGACTCGCCGTCGGTGTGTTCGGCGCGCTGAAAGACAGCGGCGGCGTCTGGTTCGGCTGGAGCGGCAACGTGGTGAGCCAGACCGCCGCCAATCAAGAACCCAAACTCGAGCAGGACGGCGCGGTGACGTTCGCGACCGTTGATCTGTCGAAGAAGGATTACGACCAGTATTATCGCGGCTTTTCCAACGCCGAACTGTGGCCGGTGTTCCACTATCGGAACGATCTCGCCGTCTACGATCGCGACGAGTATCATGGTTACCGCCGCGTGAATTCGTGGCTCGCGCACAAGCTCATCAAGCTGCTGGAGCCGGACGACATCATCTGGGTGCACGACTATCACCTGATTCCGTTCGCCGAGGCCTTACGCTCGGCGGGCATCACGAATCGCATCGGGCTCTTTCTGCATATTCCGTTTCCGTCGCCGCAGATCCTGTTGAATATTCCGCCGCATGACGAACTGGTGAAGTCGCTGTGCTGCTACGACGTCGTCGGCTTCCAGACCGAAGGCAATGAACTTGCGTTCCACGATTACATCCGCCGCCATGCGCACGGCAGCGTGTCAGGCAATCAGGTCGAAGCCTACGGCCGCAAGTTGCAGACGGGCGTGTATCGCATCGGGGTGTTTCCGGACGAAATCGCCGAGCAGGCCGAGCGCGGCGAAGCGCGTCAGGACGTGATGGACCTGAAGCAGAGCCTCGAAGGGCGCAAGCTCATTATGAGCGTCGACCGGCTCGATTATTCGAAGGGGCTGGTCGAGCGCTTCCGCGCGTTCGAGCATTTTCTGGAGAAATCGCCGGAGTGGCGCGGCAACGTCACGCTTGTGCAGATCGCGCCGCCGACGCGCTCGGACGTCGAGACCTATCAGCAAATTCGCCAGAATCTCGAATACGAGGCGGGGCGGATCAATGGGCGCTATTCGGGCCTCGATTACACGCCGATCCGCTATCTGAACCAGCGCTATGACCGTTGGAAGCTGATGTCACTGTTCCGCGAGTCGCAGGTCGGGCTGGTCACGCCGCTGCGCGACGGCATGAATCTGGTCGCGAAGGAGTACATCGCGGCACAGAATCCCGAGGATCCTGGCGTGCTCGTGCTGTCGCAGTTTGCGGGCGCGGCGGGCGAGATGACGGGCGCGGTGATGGTCAATCCGCACGATATCGTCGGCACCAGCGATGCGCTGGGGCGCGCGCTCGCCATGCCGCTCGCCGAGCGCATTCAGCGCTACGAAACCAATATGGCGGCGCTGCGCAAGTTCGATCTGGGCGCCTGGCGCGACCGTTTTTTCACCGATCTGCGCGGCGTCGGTAAGTCCTGACAGCGCGCAAACAAAGATCGCTGATAGCCAAAATGTAACGATCCGACGAAACGATTGTTTCCCGTCTGTAACAGAGCGGTGGAAAGTGCAATAAGGATCATCGATTGCCCGATTCGCCGACCACATAATGGGATCAGCGTGCAATGAGAGGCTCGGGTTTCGGACGATGTACACGGCAGCCGCAAGCTTGAAAAACGCCTAAGGGCAAACCTGCAAGGCGGCTCCGAGGACCGGCCATACTCGATGTGCATTGCGCGCAGCCTTTCGTCCTTCGTAAAATAGGTGGACGAAACGGCCGCACGTGGTTACCCGCATGGAGACGACAAATGAAAATTGCCCAGATTGCCCCGCTGACCGAATCGGTGCCGCCGAAACTCTACGGCGGCACGGAGCGTGTCGTGTCGTATCTGACCGAGGCGCTCGTCGAACTAGGCCACGATGTCACGCTGTTCGCCACCGGCGATTCGCAGACTTCGGCCAAGCTCGAGGCCGTCTGGCCGCGCGCGCTGCGTCTGGACGTGTCGATCCGCGATCGCATCGCGCCTCATATGCTGCTGCTGGAACTGGTGCGTCGGCGTGCCGAGGAATTCGACGTCCTGCATTTCCACATGGACTACTACTCGTTCTCGCTCTTCAAGCGTCAGGACACGCCGTATGTGACGACGATGCACGGCCGCCTCGACTTGCCCGAGCAGCAGCCGGTGTTTGACACCTTCGACAGCGCGCCGGTCATCTCCATTTCCGATGCGCAGCGCCATCCGCTGCCGCAGGCGAAGTGGGTGAGCACGGTTCATCACGCGCTACCCGCGAATCTCTATACGCCGCAGCCGGTTGAACAGAAGTACCTCGCATTCCTCGGGCGCATCTCGCCGGAAAAGCGCGTCGATACGGCCATTCGCATCGCCGGGCGCTGCGGGCTACCGATCAAGATCGCGGCCAAGGTCGATGCCGCCGATCACGAATACTTCGAGCGCGAGATCGCGCCGCTGCTGGAGTTGCCGTATGTCGAGTACATCGGCGAAATCGACGACAGCCGCAAGGCCGATTTTCTGTCGCGCGCGCATGCGCTGGTGTTTCCGATTGACTGGCCGGAGCCATTCGGTCTAGTGATGATCGAGGCAATAGCGTGCGGCACGCCGGTGATCGCGTTCAATCGCGGCGCGGTGCCCGAGGTGGTGGACGAGGGCGTGTCGGGCTTTATCGTCGAGGATGAAATCGGCGCGGTGGCGACCGTGAATCGTCTGCACACCTTGCCGCGCGAGGGCGTGCGCAGGCGTTTCGAGGAGCGCTTCACGTCGCACCGGATGGCGAGGGAATATCTCGAGGCGTATCAGTCGGTCGTGCGTGCGCAGAAGCGCGCGCGCTTCAAGCTCATCGATCGCGCGACGACCTGACGCTCACTCTTTCACGGCAAGAAGCAACACCGCCGGCGGGAAAGCCGGCATGAGACGAGACCGCTTACAGCTTGAGCTTCGTGACCTTGGTGCCGGCCAGCGACACGTCGGCCATCAGACCTGCGTTGGTCAGGATGAAGGCTTCGACCGGCTTGGTGGCCGTCGTCGTGTCGATGGTGCCGTTCGCGCCCATCTTGATGAGTGCGACGGACGCATCGGCGCCTGCCGACCAGCCGTCCGAGTTGCGGAATTTGTCGAGCGCGTCCTGCGTCATGAACAGGAAAATCAGCGACTTGGACTGCGCGCCGGCCTGCAGGCCGAACGAGCCGGAAGTCGTGCTGTAGTAGCCGACCGTGCCGCCGCCTACGCGCAGCGAGCCCTTGCCGTACTGCGCGCCGACGATGAAGCCAGCTTGAATGACCGACGGGAACACCAGGATGCCGCGTGATTTCGCGACCAGTTCGCGCGAGCCGCCGACGGTGGCGTACAGGCGCTGGATGGTGCTGTCGACATCGGCGTCAATGGAACGGGCCTCATCGGCCTTACCCGCCGTGTTCTGGGCGCCGGTGTTCGAGTTCGTTGTGCAGCCGGCGAGCGTGAGGCCACCGAGCGCCAGAACAGCCGTCGACTTGAGCATGAAGTTTCGTCTTTGCATCATTGTTCTCCATCGTGGAATTTGGGAAACCCCATCAGAAGAGCGCGAGCTGAAGTGCCCCATTATAGCACAGCAACCTGAAAACACCCCCCCTCGTCCGGGAATCGAACGTCGCGCGGTGCCTGGATGTCCGACCACCCAGAGGCGATCGATGCGCTCGGAGCGGCAAGCCTTCGACCCCAGCTTACCCCACCAAGTCAAACCCTGAATTAGGCGTTTGCAGCGCAAATGACACAACTTTCGTCCACCGTTAAAAAAAGAGGCGATGTGCGATGTGGTCCGGCGGTCGCTTACATCGGATGATCGGAATGGCCATCCCGATTCACCCGATTCGCAATCCCCGACATGCAGTTATTTCGCCGCCGCGTGTGCGAGTGTGGCGATGAAGCCGCCATATCAAATTACAACAGCAACGACCGTACCCGACCCGGAGTCAGGAATGAGTCGTCGTTTTTACTTCGCGGGATGGATGGCCGCTCGAATGCGCAGACGAGAGATCGCTGCTCTCCGGCCGTCTTAGTGCGCGGCGGATGCCGCCGATTAGCATGCCGCCCACGAGCAGGAAAATCGCCGGCACGACCCAGTAGCCGACGAACGCGTGCCACAGATAAATAATCGGCGAGGGTCGCCTTGCGATGCGCGTATTCGTCGAGCGCATCCTGATGTTTGGAGCGCATCCTGATGTTTGGTTTGCGGGTGTTGGCGGAGAGCACATCGGCGGGACAGCCGGCCGCGCGCTGCGCGTCGGTCAGGTCCCAGGTGGTCAGCGACTTCTGCAGATCGGCCGAGTTATCGGCCATCTCGTCGCGCACCTCGTTGATCGCCACGATCATCACCGGCACGAGCCAGAAGGTGATCGTCACGAGCCACCGCCTGAACCAGCGGTTCTTGTGTCTCCATGCCATTCGTTGCCTCCCTTTGCGCAGTGCGCTCTGCGAGAACAGCGGCGGCCGATGGCGTCTTTCTTGTATTGATGAGGAGGGCTGCCTTCGCACCATCTTATGAGAAAAACACGACGGTGCGAATCACTTGCTTGGGTGCAGTGCAATATCGGCAGGCAGGCGTGGTAAATCGGACATGCACGCCGCGCGAACGCACGGCCGGCGTGCATGAGAGACGATGCAACGAGACTTAGGCCTTGTTGCTCAGGCAGCTCTTCATGAAGGCCTTGCGGTCGTCGCCTTTCTTGTCGCCTGCCTGCTTGTTGCAGTAGGTCATCTTGTTTTGCTGGCTGTTGGCAGCCATTGCCGAACCGGCGCCGAAGGTGAGGCTCAAGGTGACGCTCAACACGCCGAGCAGTGCGGTGGATCGAATGGACATGAAACGCTCCCTGATTGAGTCGAATGACAGTTGTAGTTGGACGGCGAGTGTCGATGATGTCGAGCTAGGCCGATCCGCGCACGCACATACGCACAAGCACGGGCTCGCCCGCGCATTATGGCAAACCGAATTTGAATCTAGTGTGGGATAGGGTTAAATCGGGAGACGGGCGCGGGTATGCGCCTTGCATCTTCCTTTCGGTGCGTCGTGACGCTGGTGTCTGGCCGTCATGCGGCGCGAGTAGCGTCGGACACCTTGCCGCCGCATGTTTAAGAGTTTTCGGTCAGCGCGCGCCGGGAGGAACCGTATGATGCGCGTCGCTCACACACTCACGAGGAACCGCTCCATGTCCACATCGCTGTCCGATCACTACAAGGGTTTCGAGATCAAGGTCCAGGCGCTGCGCCGCGCGAAGGACCGTGATGAGCCGGACGACGGTCCGCGCCATTTCGATATCGTCGTGGCCATCGCGCGCAGTTCGGCAGGGCAGAGCGGACAAGCGGTGATCTTCGGCGTGCCCGACTCAGAACCCTTCGCCAGTCCCATCGACGCGATGCGCGCGGGCATCGCGTCCGCGCGCCAGATCATCGACAACAAGATCGAAGGCCAGTCGGTCGAGGACATCTAAGCCAGGATCGACGCTTTATTCGAGGCATCCCTCCAGATTTGCTTCGGGCGGGTGTTTCTACACGTAAGCCCGATTGACCTTGCGCGCCTCACCAACGAAAATTAACGGTGAGCAAACGTTCAAGCGCGCATGATCGGCTCATCTTCCGGGCGGTTTTTACAGCATGCTTTCAGATGGGTCTCGCATACCGAAACGCCACGGTCGCGTTCGCTTTCTGCGGCAACGATGCAGCAGCGCACGCGCAAAGAACAAAGAACAAAGCAGCATGACATTCGCCAGACAACTCAAATCAAAGCACTGGAGGAGATCCGAATGAACAACATCAATCGTCGCCGCGTCCTGACGGCCGACGTCGCGCTCGCCGCATCCACCGTGCTGTCGCTCGCCTCGACGTCCGCGCTCGCACAGTCCGCAAGCAAGCTTATGAAGTCGCTCGCCAACGAGTTCTTCCTGACCATGGAAAACGGCGCGAAGGACTATCAGAAGCACAACACCGGCCAGTTCGACCTCGTCACACCAACGGCATCACGGATGAAACCGATACGGCCGCGCAGATCCGCATCGTCGAGCAGATGATCGTGTCGAAGGTCGATGCGCTCATCATTGCGCCGGCGGATTCGAAGGCGCTCGTTGCTGGTCATCAAGAAGGCGGCGGACGCGGGCATTATCGTCGTGAATATAGACAACCGGCTCGATCAGGACGTGGCTCAAGTCGAAGGACCTAAACGGGCCGTTCGTCGGCCCGGACAACCGGAAGGGCGCGCGCAAGGTCGGCGACTATCTGGCCCAAGCGTCTCAAGAAGGGCGATGAAGTGGCGATCATTCAAGGCGTGACGACCACCACCAACTCGCAGATGCGCAGCGCCGGCTTCAAGGACGCGATGGGTTTCGCCGGCATGAAGGTCGTCGCGCTGCAGTCGGGCGAGTGGGAAATCGACAAGGGCAACGCGGTCGCTTCACAGATACTCAACGCGAATCCGAACGTCAAGGCGCAGCTCTGCGACAATGACAACATGGCGATCGGCGCGGTCTCGGCCGTGCGTGCCGCGGGCATGGCGGGCAAGGTGCAGGTGGTCGGCTTCGTCAACGATCAAGCCGATGCTCAGGGCGGCCGCGTGCTCGCCATCGCCACCAGTACACGGCGAAGCAGGCTGTGTTCGGCATCGACGTGGCGCTGAAGGCCATCAGGGAGCACAAGAAGCAGTCTGAGCTGTCGACCGTGGGGAAACGCCCGTCCGATCTCGTGACGAAAGATGGCGTCGTGAAGTAAGCGCGCCGGCGCAGCGCGACGCCCGAAGCCGGATGGCGCCCGATGTCATCGGGCTGGCCTCGAATGCGTCGCGCGACGAATGCATAAGCCCGTCATTCGAGGCGGGCACGGAATGCACTCAGAGGCATGAAGGGCAACGGACCGACCGACGCGAACGCGCGCTCTTAAGTTCGCAGCCGGGCTGCCGTTAACTCACGAACGAGCGTGAAAGTATCGCGTGCGGGGTTTCCCCTGCACGAACGATCACGGCCGCGCGGTTCGGCGGGACGCCCCGAGGAGCGCCGCGACCGTTTCACGGGTTGCCGGCGTGGAAAGTTCCGCGAGTCCAACCAGACATTTTAGCGAGGATCCGCGAACAAGCCTTGAGCACCCCAAGTCGGGACCATCCTGCCGGACCCGGACAAGAGCACGGCGCAAACGTGCTGACCGTGACCGGCATCGGCAAAACCTATGTCGAGCCGGTGCTGGCCGAGGTATCGCTCGGCCTCGCGGCGGGCGAAGTGCTGGCCCTGACCGGCGAAAACGGCGCGGGCAAGAGCACGCTGTCGAAGATTATCGGCGGTCTCGTCGATCCGACCACCGGCACAATGACGCTCGCCGGCAAGCCCTACGCACCGCACAGCCGCACGCCGAAACGCACGGCGTGCACAGGTGATGCAGGAGCTGAACTTGCTGCCGACCCTGTCGGTGGCGGAGAATCTGTTCCTGAACCGCCTGCCGCGCAAGGCGCTCGGCGGATCGACCGCAAGCGGCTCGCGGAAGACGCGCGCCACGCGATGGCCCAGGTCGGGCTGGACGCGATCGACCCTGACACGCTCGTCGGCAGTCTGGGCATCGGCCATCAACAGATGGTGGAGATCGCGTGCAATCTGATCGGCGACTGCCGCGTGCTGATTCTCGACGAACCTACCGCGATGCTCACCACGCGCGAAGTTGATCTGTTGTTCGAGCAGATCGCGCGGCTGAAGGCGCGCGGCGTCGCGCTGGTCTATCTCGGCACCGGCTCGAAGAACTGCGGCGAATCGCGGAGCGGGTGGCCATGCTGCGCGACGGACGCCTCGTGCATAACGGCGCGATGGACGTGCTCTCGTCACGCTGATGGTCGGGCGCGAGATCGGCGAGCGCATCGATCTGGGCGAACGCCGGATCGGCGGCGTCGCGCTGAAGGTGGAAGGCATGACGCGCGGCAATGTCGTGCGCGACGTCTCGTTCGAAGTGCGCGCGGGCGAGATTTTCGGCATCAGCGGACTGATCGGCGTGGGCCGTACCGAACTCATGCGTCTCAGCGCGGATCGCGCGGACGCGGGCACCGTCTCGATCGCGCGTCAGGCGATACGCTAAGGCCGGTGCAGGTCACATCGCCCTCGGACGCGGTGAAGAACGGCATCGCGCTCATCACGGAGGATCGCAAGGGCGAAGGGCTGCTGCTTTCGTTGCCGATCGCCGCGAACGTTTCACTCGGCAACGTCAGCGCGGTGGCGAGCCACGGCATCGTCGATGCACGCCGCGAGGCCGCGCTCGCGCAGAAACAGATCGCGCGGATGCGCATCCGCACCTCGGGACCGGCGCAGGCCGTGTCGGGGCTGTCGGGCGGCAACCAGCAGAAGGTCGTGATCGGCCGCTGGCTGGCGAGCGACTGCAGCGTGCTCCTGTTCGACGAACCGACGCGGGACATCGACGTCGGCGCGAAGTTCGACATCTGGGCTGATGGGCGCGCTGGCGCGCGAAGGCCGCGCGCTCGTGGTCATGTCGAGCGATCTGCGCGAGCTGATGCTGATCTGCGACCGCATCGGCGTGATGTCGGCGGGACGCATGACCGGGCTGTTCGAACCCGCGACGTGGTCGCAGGATGCGCTGCTCGCGGCCCGCCTTCGCAGGTTACGCGAAGCGCGAGGCGATTCTGCACGAACCGCTCGCACCGGACGCGAAGACGCCCGATAACAATAACGGGAGCACCGAAGCATGAGTCAAGCGAACGTTCCTGCCGACGCGCAAAAGAGCAGCAAAGGCGTCGACACACGGCTCGGCATTTCGAACTCTATCTGGGTCTGGCGGGCGCGCTCGCCGCGATGATCGCGCTACGCACTTCCTGACCTACGACACCTTCAGCACGATCGCGAATCAGATTCCCGATCTCGTCGTGATGTCGGTGGGCATGACCTTCGTGCTCATCATCGCGAGCATCGACCTGTCGGTGGAATCGGTGCTGGCGCTGGGCACATCGGTCGTGAGCGTGGCCGCGCTGAAGTGGCACTGGCCGGCGTTTCCGTCGGCGCTACTCGTCGGCTCCGCCGCCGCTTTACTGGCACGCTGACGGGGCTGGTGACGGTCGCGTGGCGGATTCCGTCGTTCATCGTGTCGCTCGGCGTGCTGGAAGCGGCACGCGGACTCGCCTACCAGATGACCAATTCGCGTACCGCGACATCGGCGATGCCTTCGATTTTCTGTCGGATCCGATCGCCTTCGGCATTTCGCCGGCGTTCTTTCTTGATAGCAGTCGGCGTAATGATAATTGCGCACCTGGTCTTGACTCGGACGATTTTTGGGCCGATATCTCGTAGGAATCAGGACGAACGAGGAAGCCGTGCGGCTCGCGGGTGTCAATCCGAGGCCGTACAAGGTAATCGTATTCGCGCTGATGGGCGCGCTGTCGGGACTCGCCGCGCTGTTCGAGATTCCGCGGCTCGAAGCCGCCGACCCGAACGCGGGCGCCGGTCTGGAACTCTAGGTGATCAACGGCGGTCGTGATTGGCGGCACGAGCCTGATGGGTGGGGTGGGCGCGGTTCGGTCATTAGCACGTTCTTCGGCGTGTTGATCATCTCAGTGCTCGCAGCGGGGCTGGGGCTGGCTCAGATCGGCGCGACTGAACCACCAAGCGCATCATCACGGAGGCGGTCATCGTGGTCGCTGTGGTGCTGGATACGTATAGAAGCAGACGTAAACGGGGTTGAGCACGTTTGGACCGTTGCAACTGTGTTTAACGTGTTTATGCAGACATTTATTTGATTTGCGGTCAAACGTTGGCGGTAACGTTTCGCACAGGGCGAAGCGTTTGAGGTAGTAGCAGAAGCAGGGAAAGCAGCACAAAGAGATGGGGCGCGAAGGTTCGTGCAGCATGGTTCGGACCGGGATAACCCGGCGAACCTTGCCTACGAGGAAGCAGTCAGGCAGAAAAAGCGCACGGGTCGTGCGCTGCCTCCCGCCTCACTATCCATAAAAAGCAGTCAGACCAAACAAAGATAGCGAAGGACGATGTATGGCGACGATCAAGGACGTAGCAGTCATTGCAGGAGTGTTGTTTACGACGGTGTCCCACCTAGTGAACAACTCGAGGCCGGTGTCGGTCGATGTGCGGGCGAAAGTCGAGCGCGCGATTCGTGAACTGGATTACGTGCCGTCGGCGGTTGCGCGTTCGCTAAAGGGTCCACCGCGACCATCGGCCTGCTGGTGCCGAACGCGACCAACACGTATTTCGCGGAACTGGCGCGCGGCGTCGAGGACGGCTGCGCGAAGAACGGCTATTGCGTGTTCTTCTGCAACTCCGATGACGATCCCGCCAAGCAGCGCAACTATCTGCGTGTGCTGCAGGAAAAAAGCGCATCGACGGGCTGGTGATCGCTCGCCGGTGAAGATTCGGTGCGGACGCAGTGTCTGGCCGGCGCGCGAGCCGCTCGTGATCGTCGATCTCAACATCGAAGGGCTTGACCTGCGATCTCGTGCAGATCGACCATGAGAAAGGCGCGTATCTCGCGACCCGTCATCTGCTGCAACTCGGCCATTCGCAGATCGGCTGCATTACCGATCCCGTGCAAACGGCCGTGAGCGCGATGCGGCTGCACGGCTTCATCCGCGCGATGGCGGAACGCGGCGTCGAGATCGAGCCGAACGCGATCCAGCAGAGCGACTTCTCGGCGACGGGCGGCTACGCGGCCGCGTCGCAACTGTTCGATAGCATGAAGCCGACGGCGATCTCGCGTGCAACGACATGATGGGCATCGGGGCGCGCTGCGTGCGGTGGCGGAACGTCATATCCGCGTGCCGGAAGATTGCTCGATTATCGGCTTCGACGATGTGGAACTCTCACGCTACACGTACCCGGCGCTCGCGACAAGCGGACGCGCCGACGGACGTGGCGCTCATCATCGTCGACGACGCGAGCCAGAACGCGATCGTGATTGTCGCGGGCAGCAACGCGCAGGAAGCGCTCATCGCGCGCGGACGTGATCGTCTGCCAGTTCGAAACACCGCCACAAACCATTCGCGCCGCGCTTGCCGCCGCATGCCGGCCCGGCCACACGACCATCCTCAATCCCGCGCTCGCCGCCAGCAAGCTGCCGGTGGACTAGTTTCCCGCTCATCGATTATCTGATTCCGAACCAACTCGAAGTCGCCACGCTGTCCGGCGTCGCCATCGAAACCCCCGACGATGCCCGTCACGCCGCCGAAATGCTCAAGGCGAAGGCGCCGCGCAAGTCATCGTCACGCTCGGCTCGGAGGGCGTGTACGCGCTGCTCGAAGGCGACGCGGTCGATACCACTGCCGCCGGGGCGACACTTTCATCGGCGGCTTCGCGGCCGAACTGGCGCGCGGCGCCCGCGCCGCTCGATGCGATCGCCTTCGGTCAACGCGCGACGGCCATCGCGGTCACCCGCGAGGGCGCGCAGCCGTCCATTCCGCACCGCAGTGGAATCTCCGCATAAACGTTCGTTTTTCTCCGAAAACCCGCCTGTTTGCAGCGCCGATTTTTCGTCTGATCAAATAAATCCCTAAAGTCCATCGGGCTTTCAGCGGTTTACAATTCAGCGGACGACTCAGCACGTCCGCAAACGGCAAGGCGACGCGCATCGGCCGCGCGTCGTGCGCTCTTCGGCGGTGCGCGCGTGAGTGGACGAGCGTGCGCTGCCAGCCGGCCCGGCCGCGAACGCTCGCAGACCGCAGGACCAGGGATAAACATGACCACAGCAATGACCAAAGCTTTGACGATCCAGGCGCGCCTCGGCATCACGAGGGCGTTTCTTGGCGCGTTGCTCATCGTAATCGGCGTGCTGGGGCTGTTCGGCATGAGCCGCTCCAACGATGCCTTCCTCGAACTATTCCGTGCAGATGCCGGGCGCGATCGCCGTCGGCAACGCCGAGATGTACGCCGCGAGCGACCCCAGCGCGATCATCTCGACGGCCAAGGCGATGCAGGTCACCTACAACGAACTCGCGCAAGCCAACTAGGCGCTGCGCAAGGTCATGACGGACGCGTCGCGCAAGAGCTACGAGGACCCGCAGGCGCGCTTCGTATGGTTTCGCGCGCTGAGTCTGACAGCGATCGCGCTGGGCATGTGGCGGCGGCGATGTTCGCGTGGAGCCGCGCTGCGCCGCGCGATTTCTCGTCCGCTGGAAGAAGCGCTCGGCCATTTCGATGCGATCGCCGCAGGCGACCTGCGCCGTGACGTCGTCGTGAGTTCGCGCGACGAAATGGGTCAGTTGCTCGCCGGTCTCGCGAAAATGCGCACGAGCCTAGTCGAAACCGTCGGCACGATGCGTTTGGGCAGCGAGCCGATTACCTCGGCCACCAAGCAGATCGCGGTGGGCAACACGGATCTGTCGTCGCGCACGGAAGGGAAGAACAGGCATCGGCGCTGCAGCAGACCGCGTCGAGCATGGAGCAGTTGGTTGACCGGCACCGTCCGCCAGAACGCCGACAACGCGCGTCAGGCGAGCGCGCTCGTGGCGAATGCATTGGAGAGATCGGGGGGCAAGGGCAGCTCCGTCGTGCAGGTCGTCGACACGATGGGCGAGATCAATCGCAGCTCATCGAAGATTGCGGACATCATCACGATCATCGAGGGCATCGCGTTCCAGATCAATATCCTTGCGCTCAACGCGGCTGTCGAAGCGGCGCGGGCGGGCGAGGAAGGACGCGGCTTCGCGGTCGTGGCCGGCGAAGTGCGCAGTCTTGCGCAGCGCTCGGCGGCGGCGAAGGAAATCAAGGAACAACTGATCGATACCTCGGTGGCGCGCGTTCAGACCGGCACAACCCTCGTCGACGAAGCCGGCCGCATGATGAACGAAGTCATCGGCGCGGCACAGTGCGTGACCGACATCATGGGCGAGATCGCGGCGGCGTCGGAGGAACAGTCGAGCGGCATCGAACAGGTGTCCCGCGCGGTATTGCAAATGGACGAAGTGACGCAGCAGAATGCCGCGCTCGTCGAGGAAGCGGCGGAGGCCGCGCAATCGCTCGAAGATCAGGCATCGCGCCTGCGCGAAGCGGTTTCGGTGTTCCAGATGGCAGAAGTCGTGCATGCGCGTGTCCGAAATGAGTCCTGGCCCAAGCCCGTGGTCACGCACGCGCCGGCTAAGCGCGCTGCGGCACCGAAGGCCGCGGCGCTTGCGCCAAAGCCCGCACCCGCCCCACGGGCGGTGACTGGGAGACGTTCTGAGCGTGAGCGCTGACGCGTAACACGGCAATTCGCGCGGCATCACGCCCCGATGCCGCGCATCCGCAAATGCCCGAGTGAGGACCAACACCGATCCGGTAACCCGTACACTGATGCTCATGTGCGTCACCGTTTGACGAGGATATCGACATGACCGGATCGACACTCGGCGCGAAGCTCACGGAAGCATGCCGCCAACATCGACTGATTGAAACGCTGGAGCCGTGCGACATTCCCGCCGACGCTCCCACGGCCTACGCCATTCAGCATGATGAGGCGCCGCGCGAATCCGACGCGCGCATCGGCGCCTGGAAAATCGGCGCGCCCATCATTCACCCTGGACGGCCTGCCGATTGCTCCTGCCGCACTTGGCAATCCGGCGGGCGATCCGCGCGAACTTATTGCCCTGGCTCGTCAATCACTGTTCTCGCGCATGGGACTGACGGTCGAGCCCGTTCTGGACCATCACGACGGGGTCTTATACGGGGGGCGGCGATGCTGCATGGTTCGATCGATCGCGTCGGCGAACTGGAACTGGTATTGGCGTGACGGGTTGGTGTCATATAGATATCGCACATCGTCACATGACAAGGGATAGCGTTGCAAACTCCATACATCGGAAAAGGGTATTGAAACTCGCGGTATGACGTTGCATCCCAATATGCACCGATCAACGTATCGAAGATGAACCTGAAATGACGAAGTGGAAGTAAGCGAGCGCTGGTTCGCTTGCGCACCAGCGTGGCGTTGAAGAGCAGGGAAGACGTGGTTCGAGGAGTGGCGAAACGCACATGCAAATGCGATGCCCGAAACCACGATACGAACATTGGGGATTGTAGGTCACCGAAAATAATTCGTGTAGCTGGCACTTCTTCTCACAACGGTTGTGCGTGAAAAAAAATTCGAAAGGGTTTAGGATGAATTCAAGCGATCTCGTTTCAATTATGGGTCTTGCCTACAACGAGGCTTTCTGACTTCGGCGAGGAGGTAGCATGGATATCTACAGCAGTTTCGCGAACCGCTTCGAAAAAACTCGCGAGGAGGAATTCTCGCTCGAAGAGTATCTCGTGCTCTGCAAGGAAGATCCCGCCACGTATGCAACCGCAGGCGAACGCATGTTGAAAGCCATCGGGAAACCCGAGATGGTCGATACTCGCCTCGACCTGCGGCTGTCGCGTGTGTTTGCGAACAAGGTCATCAAGGTCTATCCTGCGTTCCGTGAATTTTACGGCATGGAGGAAGTGATCGAGAACGTCGTGTCGTATTTCCGGCACGCCGCGCAAGGTCTCGAAGAGAAGAAGCAGATTCTTTACTTGCTGGGTCCCGTGGGTGGCGGCAAGTCGTCCATCGCCGAACGTCTGAAGCAGCTTATAGAGCGTGTGCCATTCTATTCGCTGAAGGGCTCGCCCGTCAACGAATTGCCGCTCGGTCTCTTCGATTACGACGAAGACGGTCCTGTGCTCGAAGAGCAATACGGCATTCCGCGCCGCTATCTCAAGAGCATCCTCTCGCCATGGGCCGTGAAGCGCCTGCACGAGTACAACGGCGATATCCGCAAGTTCCGCGTTGTGCGCCGCTATCCGTCGATCCTTCGCCAGATCGGTATCGCAAAGACCGAACCGGGCGATGAGAACAATCAGGACATCTCGTCGCTGGTCGGCAAGGTGGATATCCGCAAGCTCGAAAACTATTCGCAGGACGATGCTGACGCATACAGCTATTCGGGCGGCCTGTGCCTCGCCAATCAGGGTCTGCTCGAGTTCGTCGAAATGTTCAAGGCGCCGATCAAGGTGCTGCACCCGCTGCTGACGGCAACGCAGGAAGGCAACTTCAAGGGCACGGAAGGCTTCGGCGCGATTCCGTTCGACGGTGTGATCCTCGCGCACTCGAACGAATCAGAGTGGAAGACGTTCCGCAACAACAAGAATAATGAAGCACTGCTCGATCGTATTTTCGTGGTGAAGGTGCCGTACTGCCTACGCTACGGCGAAGAGGTCAAGATCTACGAGAAGCTGCTGCGCAACTCGTCGCTTGCAGAAGCGGTATGCGCGCCCGGTACGCTCAAGATGATGGCGCAGATGGCCGTGCTCACGCGTCTCGCGGAGCCGGAGAATTCGAGCCTGTTCTCGAAGATGCAGGTCTACGACGGCGAGAATCTGAAGGACACGGATCCGAAAGCGAAGTCGTATCAAGAGTATCGCGATTTCGCGGGTGTCGATGAAGGCATGAACGGCGTTTCGACGCGCTTCGCGTTCAAAATTCTCTCGCGCGTGTTCAACTTCGATTCGACCGAAGTCGCGGCCAATCCGGTGCATCTGATGTACGTGCTCGAACAGCAGATCGAGCGCGAACAGTTCCCACCGGAAACGGAGCAGAAGTATCTGTCTTTCATCAAGGAAGTGCTGGCTTCGCGTTATGCGGAATTTATCGGCAAGGAGATTCAGACCGCTTATCTCGAATCTTATTCGGAGTATGGACAAAACATCTTCGATCGCTATGTGACGTATGCGGACTTCTGGATTCAGGATCAGGAATTCCGCGATCACGACACCGGCGAGAGCTTTGATCGCGCGGCCTTGAACGCCGAGCTGGAGAAGATCGAGAAGCCCGCGGGTATCAGCAACCCGAAGGACTTCCGCAACGAGATCGTGAACTTCGTGTTGCGCGCGCGTGCGGCCAACGGCGGGAAGAATCCGGCGTGGATCAGCTACGAAAAGCTGCGCGTGGTGATCGAGAAGAAGATGTTCTCCAATACCGAAGAACTTTTGCCGGTCATCTCGTTCAACGCGAAAGGCTCGGCGGAAGAACAGCGCAAGCATGAGGACTTCGTCAATCGCATGGTCGCGAAGGGTTACACGCCGAAGCAGGTGCGTCTCTTGTGCGACTGGTATTTGCGCGTGCGCAAGTCGTCGTAATGTAGTGTGGGTAGTGGAAGCCGATATAAACTGTCCGCATCGCTCAGGCTGAAAAACGTGTCTGAGCGAGCAGGTGGACACCTTGCGAGGCGCCACGCTGCATCGGCGCCGAAAAGGCTCGCGCAGCGCCTCGCTTCCTCGCAATCAACGCAGGAGACTGGATGTGCTGCACCAAATCATCGACCGCAGGTTAGCGGGCAAAAACAAGAGCATCGCCAACCGCGAGCGCTTTCTGCGACGCGTGAAGAGCTATATTCGCCGTGCCGTTTCCGACGCGGTGCGCGATCGCAGCATCAAGGATATTCAGAGCACCCAGAGCATCACCATCCCGAAGAAGGACATCTCCGAGCCATCGTTCCGTCACGGACCGGGTGGCAAGCGCGAGTACGTCCATCCGGGTAACGCCGATTACATTCGCGGCGACAAGATTTCGCGTCCGCCGGGCGGCGGCAAGAGCGCCAGCAACGAGGGCGAAGGGGAGGACGATTTCGTCTTCGAACTGTCACGCGAAGAATTCATGCAGTACTTCTTCGATGATCTCGAGCTTCCGCGTCTCGTCAAAACACAACTGCTCGCCGTGCCGACATGGAAGAACGTCCGCGCGGGCTGGGCCGCAGAAGGCACGCCGAACAACATCGATGTCGTTCGGTCATTGCGCTCCGCGCTCGGGCGTCGCATCGCGCTGGGTTTTCCGCTCGCCGCGCAATTGCGCGAGATGGAACGTCAGCTCGAGCAGCTCAAGGAAGAAAAGGGCGATCCCGATGACATCGCGCGGCTCGAGGCGGATATCGTCATCATGCAGGGCCGGATCACGCGCATTCCGTTCATCGATCCGTTCGACCTATGCTATATCAATCGCGTGAAGCAGCCGACGCCGTCGAGTAAAGCTGTCATGTTCTGCCTGATGGACGTGTCCGGCTCCATGGACGAACAGCACAAGGATCTGTCGAAGCACTTCTTCATTCTTCTTTATCTGTTCCTGCAGCGGAACTACGAGAAGATCGAAGTGGTGTTCATTCGTCACCACGCGCGCGCTGAGGAAGTGGACGAGGACACCTTCTTCCATTCGACCGAAAGCGGCGGCACGGTGGTGTCGAGCGCGCTCGAACTTATGAAGAAGATCATGGACGAGCGCTACTCGCCGACCGAGTGGAATATTTACGGCGCGCAGGCGTCCGACGGCGACAACTGGACCGACGGTTCGCCCAAGTGCCGCAAGCTGCTGTCCGACGATATTCTGCCGAAGGTGCGGTATTTTGCGTATATACAAGTCGCGCCGGAGGAGCAGAATCTCTGGTTGGAGTATGCTCAGCTTGCACTGGGCGCGCCTGAACTCGCGATGAAGAAGGTCGACTCGGCGGCGGATATCTATCCGGTGTTCCGGGAGCTCTTCGAGAAGCAACAGGCGGCGGCTTGACGATACGCACGGACGATCGTGCTTCATGTGCTTGAATCCGCGGTCTCAAAGCAGGACAACGCAATGCGTCCGCCGCGACGCTAGGAAGGCAGGATGAACGTTACAGAAAAACGGCGGGCGCTGCCGTGCCTGTCAGACTGGAGCGTCGAGCTGATCGAGGAATATGACGCCGAAATTTCCCGCGTCGCGAATCGTTACGGGCTCGACACGTATCCCATTCAGCTCGAAATCATCAGCTCCGAGCAGATGATAGACGCGTATGCGTCCGTCGGCATGCCGGTCAATTATCGGCACTGGTCGTTCGGCAAGCACTTTCTCTCGACGGAGAAGGGCTATCGGCGCGGGCAGATGGGCCTCGCGTACGAGATCGTCATTAATTCGAACCCTTGCATCGTGTATCTCATGGAAGAAAATACCATGACGATGCAGGCGCTCGTAATCGCGCACGCCGCGTACGGGCACAACTCGTTTTTCAAGGGCAATTATCTGTTCAAGCTGTGGACGGATGCCTATGCCATCATCGATTACCTCGTGTACGCGAAGAATTACATCGCGGAATGTGAGGAGCGCTTCGGGCTGGATCGCGTCGAGGAACTGCTCGATTCGTGCCACGCGCTGATGAACTATGGCGTGGATCGCTACAAGCGTCCGCAAAAGCTGTCGCTCGCGAAGGAAGCCGCGATGTGCCGCGAGCGCGAGGCGTATCTGCAATCTCAGGTCAATGAACTCTGGCGCACATTGCCGAAGGGCAAGGAGCCGTCGCCGGAGGAAATCGAAATGCATTATCCGCCGGAGCCGCAGGAAAACCTGCTGTACTTCGCGGAAAAGAATGCGCCGCTGCTGGAGCCTTGGGAACGCGAGGTCATCCGCATCGTGCGCAAGGTCGGGCAGTACTTTTATCCGCAGCGCCAGACGCAGGTGATGAACGAAGGCTGGGCGACGTTCTGGCATTACACGCTGCTCAACACGCTCTATAACGAAGGCCGGCTCGAAGACAGCTTCATGATGGAGTTCCTGCACTCGCATTCGAACGTGGTGTATCAGCCACCGGTGACGAAGCCGTACTACAGCGGCATCAATCCGTACGCACTGGGCTTTTCGATGATAAGCGACATTCGCCGCATCTGCGAAAACCCGACGGACGAAGATCGCGAGTGGTTCCCGGAACTAGCGGGCAAGAACTGGCTCGAGGCGCTGCATTACGCGGTGCGCAACTTCAAGGACGAGAGCTTTATCGCGCAGTATCTGTCGCCGCAGCTGATTCGTGATATGCGCCTGTTTTCGATTCTTGACGACGACATGCGCGACGCACTGGAAGTGTCGGCGATTCACGATGACAGCGGGTATCGATATGTGCGGCAGGCGTTGTCGCGGCAGTACGATATCCATCATCGCGAGCCGAACATTCAGGTGTATTCGGTGAACACGCGTGGTGATCGTGCGTTGACGTTGCGGCACTTCATGACGGGTAACCGTCATCTGTCGAATGACAGCGATGAGGTGCTCAAGCACATGGCGCGCTTGTGGCAGTTCGACGTGTATCTGGAAAGCGTCGATGAGAACGGGACGGTGAGGAAGCGGTTCGAGTGCAAGTATACGGCGCCGCAGTCGCGGTGAGCGCTTTCGGGTTGATGTTTTTGCGCAAGCACGCGGCGTGAATCGCGTGCTTTTTTTCGTTTAGGCGGCGAATTCTCTCTTCCTGCGCAGACCTTAGCTCCGTGCAATTCGGAGTAGTCGGGTAAACTTTTTCTGGTCGCACTACGACAATCCACTACGACAGTCCTTTTGCGCTCGACGTGTGTGTAAAAGATTATCCGCGCAATGAAACTCATTACCGCCGGCATCACGGCAATGGTCGTTGCATCGACGGCTCTAGCTACACCCAACGACGCAATGACGAACGAACGCGCGCAATTCAGTACATCGTCCCAATCTGCGATGAAAGCCTGCCTCGCCAGGCAAGCCAGCGAAAGCGAAAACAATCTCAAGAAAGCAGAGCAAGTCGCACTCGACAAACTTTTCGAAATGGGATGAAGGCCCGCACACTATGCAAGCCAAGCGAAGCCTTGACGCATCGAGCAGGTCATTTCTCGGCTATCGAAACGAACAATGCGAATTCGCGGCGTCGTTGAGCGGCGGCGCGGCAGGCAATTCGCATGATTCCATGCGGCTCGCATGTATCGCCGCGTTGAATAACCGTCGCGCGAGAATCTTGCGCGACGCCGTCTCAGATCTGCCGCTGAAATAGCGAAACCACCCGCTATTGATTCCCGCCTTCCTCATCCTGCGTAAAAATATCCCAGCTCGCCATGAACAGCGCCGCCACCAGCGGCCCGATCACGAAGCCGTTGATGCCGAATAGCGCCATGCCGCCGAGCGT
>JAQFVJ010000008.1 GCA_029439525.1 Caballeronia sp. BR6202001591004 | reverse complement strand
CGGTCTTCCTGTAGATGACGTACAGCAGTCCGACGACGAGCAGTGATGCGACCGTGCCATTGAGAAAGCGTCGGGTGGCCGGAAACGTATGCAGAATCAGCGCCGCAAGCGTGCCATATAGGAAATACCATTCGACGTGCACCACCGAATACCAATGCATTATTAGCGCGGCTGATACATACAAGAGGACCGCAGAGCCGGTGCGGTTCGCGAAGAACAGCAGCAGTGGAAAGACGAGATAAAACCGCCATTCATGTACCAGCGACCAGAACGCCGTGTTGATCAATCAGGTATTCGGCAATCCGTTGACGTCGGGTGCTCCCGGATAGGTGAACAACAGCCACGCCGCCGATTCCTTCATGAACTGGGACACACCCACCTGCGGCCGAAAGTGCGTCAATGCGAGCGCGGTCAGGACCAGGGCCGATGACGCGACCAGATACATCGGCATCATGCGCGTGATTCGCGACCAGAAGAAACGCTGAAGATCGAGTCGCCCTTCCGCAACTAACGCGCGATGCCAAAACAGAAACGCCGTCACCATGAAAAACATCGCGACGCCGCCTTGGCCGAACAATTTGGCTACCCGTGACGGAGGAATCTCCCAGCGGGAGGTCGAGTAATATAGAAATAGTTCACCACGCAGTGATGAAGCATCACGAGCACGGCGAGAAATCCGCGCAATCCGTCCCGCGCAATCCGTCGATCGCGTGAAACCGGTCGTCGCGGCGGTCCGCGTAGGCCATGAAAAAAACCGCATCGGCGATCCCTCGCCGGTGCGGTTCCGTTCAGCCGTGGCGGCCGGCCTCAAGCTTCCACCAACATCCTCTCGATCTCGATCTTGTAGTCATGAAACATCGCGACCGACTCGCGATGCGCGACACTCAAAATTGCCGCCTTGGGCAAGCGTTCGGTGATCGCGTTATAGATATGCAACTCGTTATCCGCATCCAGCGCGCTCGTCGCTTCATCCAGGAACAGAAAATCAGGCTTGTGAAGCAGCACGCGCGCCGCGGCCAGGCGCTGCTGCTCGCCCGGCGACAGACTCCGCGCCCAATGCGCGCTTTCTTCGAGCCGATCTCCGTACGCTTCCAGATTGCACGCCTTCAGCGCCTCGCGCGGTTCTTTATCGCTGAACGTGCCACCGGGCGACGGATACGACAGCGCCGCGCGCAGCGTCCCGATCGGCAGATAGCTCACCTGCGGAATGAACATCAGCTTCGCGTCGACGGGCACGTCGATCGTGCCGTCGCCGAACGGCCACAAGCCCGCGGGCGCGCGCATCAGGGTGCTCTTGCCCGAACCCGACGGTCCGACCACCAGCCAGCGCGAGCCAGCCTCGATCGACACATCCGACACGCGCGACAGTGGCGTGCCGTTCGGCAGCGCCAGCATCAAACCCTTGGTGGTCAGTGTCTTGGTGTTCGTGTAGTGCAGATTGATCCCGCCGCGCTCCGTTGCCGGCGACGTCTCTTCGCGAATATGCGTTGAACGCATCACGCGCTTGAATTCACGAAGACGATTGACAGTCGCGCGCCATTCGACCAGGGTCGAATAACTGTTGATGAACCACGAAAACGAATCGCTGACCGTGCCGAACGCTGATGAAATCTGCATCAGCACGCCGAAGGAAAACGCGCCCGCGAAGTAACGCGGCGCCGCCACCATGATCGGGAAAATGATCGCGATCTGACCGTAGAAACTCAGCACGAAGGTCATGCGCTTCGTGTACTTCATGATCATCCACCAGTTGTTGCGGATGCGCTGGAAGATGCTCTTCGCGTTCGCGGTCTCGGTGCCGATGCCGTCGTAGAACGCGATTTGTTCGGCGTTCTCACGCACGCGGATCAGGCCGAAGCGGAAATCCGCCTCCACTTTCTGCTGCTGATAATTGATCGACACCAGTGGGTGCCCGACTTTCTGGATGATGAGCGAACCCGCGATTGCATACAGCGCTGCCGCCCACACCATGTAGCCCGGAATCACGATCGGCGTGCCGCCGAGCGTCAGCGTTAGCGCACCTGCGAGGGTCCACAAAATCGTGATGAAGGTGACCAGGGTGACGAGCGTCGACAGCAGATCGAGCGACAGCGACAGCGTGGTCGTCGCGAACGATTGCAGATCGTCGGAAATACGCTGATCGGGGTTATCGGCGAGCCGGTCGCGCTCGATCCGATAAAACGCCTTGTCACCGAACCATTGCTCGAGATACTTGTTGGTGAGCCACTGGCGCCAGCGGAACGCGAGCATCTGCCGAAGGTATCGCCCGTAGACCGCGAGCAGAATGTACGCGAACGCGAGACCCGTGAAGATCAGGAGCAGATGCGGGAAATCCTTGACGTTCTTGTTCTGAAGCGCGTTATAAAAATCGGCGTTCCAGCTATTGAGTCGCACGTTGATCCACACGACGGTCATGTTGATCGCGATGATCGCGACAAGCAGACCCCATGCGATGCCGCGCTCCTCAGAAACCCAGTACGGCTTGATGAGACTCCACATCGAGATCTCACCCGCCTTCTGCTGCGTGTTGCCGGTTTGTGTGTTGGCCATGACTTTCCTGCTGATGCACCGGTTTTCCGGCTGGTTGTTCCTCGACGGAACCGGTTTCGTCGAAGGGCGTTTTCCGGTTTCGCAGATTGTTCAGGCTTTCGCTTAACTGTCGCTTAATCGCGCGCGACCGTCCGCCATGCCCGCTACGGCGCGCGCAGTCGCCCGGTGGGTATTCGCGGCATTGTGCCAGAGTGCCGCAGAGCGCGAAAAGGACGGTCGGACGCCGCCGCGCCACGCGAGTAATTCCGGTTTGCAGCGTCTTACGCTTTCATGTTCTAATGACTGTTGACGAAACAAGGGTGCTTCGCGCACGGCAACACGCGACGAGGCTCTGAGAGAGACTTGTACCCGATCCGGGTAATACCGGCGAGGGAAGTTTCCGGAGAACGCGCGAGTCCTGCGCCATTCCTCCAGTTTCTTCCAGGCAGTTCCTCATTTCCGTCCGGCGCGTCATCGATCGACGTCGGATCGGTCTCTCCTCCGAATTAGTCTTAGCCGCTGCGTCCTTGCCGCATGCCGACGCTATGTCGTCGACGGATCCCGTTCGCATCGGCTCGCTGCTTGTTTGGCATGAGATCGCGATACGGCGCACGAACCGCCGACGCTGCTTCTGGAGACATCGCATTGTGTGCATTGGTGAATAGCATGGATCGGGCCGCGCATCCGAGCGGATCGACGCGGCCGGACTTCGCCGTCATCGGCGGCGGGCTGGTCGGACGCCTCGTCGCGTGGGAACTCGCGGGCGTGGGCTTTGATGTCGCGCTCCACGAACGCGGCGACGCAGCCGGCACGCAATCGGCCGCGTGGATCGCCGCGGCGATGCTCGGGCCGCTCGCCGAAGCGACCAGCGCCGAACCGCTCGTCGTCGGGCTCGGCGCGGCATCGCTCGAACGCTGGCCAGCGCTGATCGCGCAACTGCCGGAGCCGGTTTTCTTTCAGCGCAACGGCACGCTTGTCGTGTGGCACGGCGCGGATCGTGCGGAAGCGCTGCTGTTCGAGCGCCGCTTGCGCGCCAACGCGCCCGCCGAACTGCTCGACGGCGGCTTCATGAAACTCGTGGGCGCGCAGGTGACGCAGGTTGAACCCGCGCTCGGCACACGCTTCGCGCAAGGCTGGCTGCTGCCGAACGAAGGCCAGCTCGACAACCGTCAGGCGCTGACGGCGCTCGCGGCCGGACTGGCGGCGCGCGGCGTTCGCACGCACTGGCACGCGCCGGTCGAATCGATGCCCGACGCGCGCTGGATCATCGATTGCCTCGGACTCGGCGGCAAACCCGCGTGGCCCGCGCTACGCGGCATTCGCGGCGAAGTGGCGCGCGTGCAAGCGCCGGGCATCGGTCTGACGCGGCCCGTGCGGCTTTTGCATCCGCGTTATCCGCTCTATATCGCGCCGAAGCAGGGCGATCTGTACGTGATCGGCGCAACCGAAGTCGAAGGCGAGGACATGTCACCCGTCAGCGTGCGTTCGGCGCTCGAATTGCTGAGCGCGGCGTTCGCGGTGCATCCGGGTTTCGGCGAGGCGCGCATTCTCGAACTCAATTCGCATTGCCGTCCGACGCTGCCGGATCATCGCCCGGCGATCGTCTGGGATGGGGCGCGGACCTTGCGCGTCAACGGGCTGTATCGGCACGGCTTCATGATCGCGCCGGAAGTGGCGGGCGCGGCGGGCGAGCTGGCCGGCGCGCTTGCCTCGGGCGCGCTCGCGGACCGCGATGCCTTCGCGTCCTTCCGCGACGCCGCGCGCTGGCCCGACCTGCTGCACGGCGAATTCGCCATCGCCTCCGCGCCATAACTATATTTATTTAGAAAAAGAGACATCCCCATGAACATCCACATCAATCAGCGCGCGTTCGATTTGCCCGACGCGGCCACCGTCACCGACGCGCTCGCCGGGTTCGGCGCTAAGCCGCCGTTCGCGGTCGCGCTCAACGGCCAGTTCGTCGCGCGCGGCGAGCACGGCACGAAGCAGCTCGCGTCGGGCGACAAGCTCGACGTCGTTTCGCCCGTCGCGGGCGGCTGAATCCCGATTCCGAAGGACATCCATGACCACACAGACCGCCGACGTCCTCACGCTCTACGGCGAATCGTTTCCGAGCCGCGTGCTGCTGGGCACGTCGCGTTATCCGTCGCTACAGTCGCTGTACGATTCCATCGATTCCGCGTATCCCGGCATGGTGACCGTCGCGCTGCGCCGCCAGTCGGAAACGGGCGAAGCCGGCTTCTTCGATGTTCTCAAGCGCCACGGCGTCGCGCTGTTGCCGAACACGGCCGGCTGCCAGAGCGTCGATGAAGTGCTGACGACCGCGCACATGGCGCGCGAAGTGTTCGACACGCCGTGGATCAAGCTCGAACTGATCGGCGACGACTACACCTTGCAGCCCGATCCGATCGGCCTCGTCGAAGTGGCCGGCAAACTGATCCGTGACGGCTTCAAGGTGCTGCCGTATTGCACCGAAGACCTCGTGATCGGACGGCGTCTGCTCGATGCGGGTTGCGAAGCGCTGATGCCGTGGGGCGCGCCCATCGGTACGGGCAAGGGTGTGACCAATCCGTACGGACTGCGCACCTTGCGCGAGCGGCTGCCTGACGTGCCGCTGATCGTCGATGCCGGTCTGGGCGTGCCGTCGCACGCATGTCAGGTGATGGAATGGGGCTTCGACGGCGTGTTGCTGAATACGGCGGTGTCGCAGGCGACGTTTCCGCCGCAGATGGCGCGCGCGTTCGCGCTGAGCGTCGAAGCGGGGCGTATGGCGTTCCTCGCCGGCCCGATGGCAGAGCGCGACAGCGCGCAGGCGAGCACGCCAGTCGTCGGGATGCCTTTCTGGCATCAGGACGGAGGTGCGGCATGAGCTTGCTGGATCGCGAAGTATTCTGGCCGCCGACGGATGAACTGATCGAAGTCGCGGAGCGAATCCGCGCGCGGCTCGGCGAATGGCCGAGCGTGTCGACGCGCTGGCGCATCTGCCTGACGGTGCCGGAAGCGCCCGGCGCGCAGGATCTGATCGTGTTCACGGAATCGCATCAAAGCGATGTCGATACGCTGGTTCTGGCTGGCGCGGCGGTCGTCGAAGCACACGGCGAGCGCGTGACGCTGCGGCGTGGCGATGCGCGTTTCGTGCTCGAAGGCGAACGGTCCGACGATTGGCTGGCGGCGCTGGCCGTGTTTCTTGACTGTAATTTCGAGCCGCACGACGCGCTGGTGCTGGCGCTCGCGTGGCGCACCGGTGGCGAAAGTCGCGACGACGCGTGGCCGACGGATTTCGCCACGTTCCCGCGCGTCGCCGATCTTCCCGCCGCGCCCGAGCCGCGTTTTCCGCTTTGTCCCGACGCGTTGGGCCTCTATCCTGTGCTGCCGAGCGCGGAGTGGATCGAACGCGTGCTCGACCTCGACGTGCACACCGCCCAGCTGCGCCGCAAAACCACGGACGTCGACGATCTCGAGCGCGAAATTGAATGCTCGGTCGCGGCGGGGCGCAAGCATCAGGCGAATCTGTTCATCAACGATCACTGGCGCGAAGCGACCGCGGCGGGCGCGTACGGTGTGCATTTCGGTCAGGAAGACGTTGAAACCGCCGATCTGAACGCCATCGTCGCCGCCGGGCTGCGTCTCGGGCTGTCGACGCACGGCTATTACGAGATGCTGCGCGCGCTGCATTTCCGCCCGAGCTATCTCGCGCTCGGCGCGGTCTTCCCGACGACGAAGGTCATGCCGACCAAGCCGCAAGGGCTCGCGCGCCTGAGTCGCTACGCCCAGTTGCTGAAGGGCCGCGTGCCGCTTGTCGCGATCGGCGGGATCGACGGCAAAGTACTGCCCGAAGTGCTCGCGACCGGCGTCAGGAGCGTCGCCGTTGCACGCGCGGTGACCGAAGCCCCTGATACGGCCGCTGCGGTCTCGGCGTTGCGACAGAACTTTGCAGGTCAATGAGCAAAATTCCGAAAAAAGAGGTGGTAAAACAGCCTAGGCAAAGCACCGATTGCGCGCAGGCCCCCTATAATTCGGGCTCTTGCGTCAACGGAATCTCTTACCCAGTGCCTGCTTCTTTCGAGACTCTGCTAGAGCTACGCGACGTCGACTTCGGTTACGGCGACCGGCTCGTCCTGTCGAACCTGAACATGCGTTTCACGCGTGGTCAGGTTGTCGCGGTCATGGGCGGCTCCGGCTGTGGCAAGACCACGACGCTGCGCCTGATCGGCGGACTGGTGAAAGCGAGTCGCGGCCAGGTGATGTTCGGCGATCAGGATGTCGGCAAGCAAACGCGCGAGGGCCTGTACGGGCTCCGCCGCCGGATGGGCATGCTGTTCCAGTTCGGCGCGCTGTTCACGGACCAGACCGTGTACGAGAACGTCGCTTTCCCGCTGCGCGAACACACCGACTTGCCGGAAGAACTCATTCGCGATCTCGTGCTGATGAAGCTCAACGCCGTCGGCCTGCGCGGCGCGCGCGATTTCGCGCCGTCGGGGATTTCGGGTGGTATGGCGCGCCGTGTCGCGCTGGCGCGCGCCAGCGCGCTCGATCCCGAACTCATGATGTACGACGAGCCGTTCGCCGGCCTGGATCCCATTTCGCTCGGCATTACAGCCAAGCTGATCCGCACGCTGAACGACGCGCTCGGCGCGACGTCCATCATCGTGTCGCACGATGTGCCGGAGACGTTCTCCATCGCGGATTATGTGTACTTCGTCGCGAACGGCGGCATTCACGTGGAAGGCACACCGGCCGAACTGCGCGCGTCGCAGGATCCGACCGTGCGGCAATTCATCGACGGCACGCCTGACGGCCCGTTCAAATTTCACTACGCGAGCGAATCGCTCGCGGCGGATTTCGGCATCGGAGGGCAGGCATGATCAGAGCGCTCGGCCGCTGGGTGCTCGACGGCGTCGGCACTGCAGGCTACGCGACGCGCATGTTCGCGCGTCTCGTGCTCGAATTTTTCCCGTTGTTTCGTCGTCCGCGCCTGACGACGAAACAGGTGTTCTTCGTCGGCAATTACTCGTTCGTCATCATCGCGGTGTCGGGCCTGTTCGTCGGCTTCGTGCTCAGTTTGCAAGGCTATTATACGCTCAGCCGCTATGGTTCGGAGGAAGCGCTCGGTCTCCTGGTCGCGCTCTCGCTCGTGCGCGAACTCGGGCCGGTCGTGACGGCGCTGCTGTTCGCAGGGCGTGCGGGGACGTGTCTCACCGCTGAAATCGGTCTGATGAAAGCCGGCGAGCAGCTCACCGCGATGGAAATGATGGCGGTCGACCCGATGAAATTCGTGATGGCGCCGCGCATGTGGGCGGGCATCATCGCCATGCCGCTGCTGGCGGCGATTTTCAGCGCGGTCGGCATTCTCGGCGGCTACGTGGTCGGCGTGCTGCTGATTGGCGTGGATCCGGGCATATTCTGGTCGCAGATGCCGGGTAGCGTGGACGTGTGGCGCGATGTCGGCAACGGTGTGATCAAGAGCATCGTATTCGGATTCGCGGTGACGTTCATCGCGTTGTTCCAGGGTTACGAAGCCTGGCCGACGCCGGAAGGCGTGTCGCGCGCGACGACCAAGACCGTCGTGTACGCGTCGCTTGTCGTGTTCGGCCTCGATTTCCTGCTGACCGCACTGATGTTCAGTTGATTGGCGAGCCGCAGGCGCTTTGCCATGGCGCGCGCGTTGCAAGGGCACAGACCGCCACGCGTGGGCTGCGACAAGATTCTCTTTGGGAAGACGATGAAAAAGACTGCTCTCGACTTTTGGGTCGGCCTCTTCGTGGTGCTCGGTTTCATGGTGCTGCTGTTTCTCGCGCTGAAGGCGGGCAACATGAGTTCGCTGTCGTTCCAGCCGACCTACGCGGTGCGGTTGAAATTCGACAATATCGGCGGCCTGAAGGCACGCGCGCCCGTGAAGAGCGCGGGCGTGACGGTCGGGCGCGTCGGCACGATCGACTTCGACCAGAACACCTTCCAGGCCGTCGTGGCCATCGATATCGACAAGCAGTACCAGTTTCCGAAAGATTCGTCCGCGAAGATCCTGACGTCCGGTTTGCTCGGCGAGCAGTACATCGGCCTCGAGCCGGGCGGCGGCGACCAGATGCTGAAGAACGGCGACACCATCACGATGACGCAATCGGCCGTGGTGCTCGAGAACCTGATCGGGCAATTCCTCTATAACAAGGCGGCGGATTCCGGCGCCTCGAAATCGTCGGCGGCACCCGTCGCGCCCGCCCTGGCACTCCCGGGCGCGGCGAGCGCGATGGGCGGAACCGGCGCGGCGTCTGCGAGCGCGGCATCGGGCGCAGCACAATAAGGAGAAACAACATGCATGCGTTGGGGATGCGGCGCACCATCGCCGGGGTGGCGATAGCGGCGGTGCTCACCGGTTGCGCGACGGTCACGACGTCCACCAAGGGCGATCCGTTCGAGAGCTACAACCGGACGATGTTCACGATCAACGACAAGGTCGATCAATACGCGCTCAAGCCGGTCGCGAAGGGCTACGTGTGGGCGGTGCCGGAGCCGGTGCGCAACAGCGTCACCAACTTCTTCTCGAATATCGGAGACGTGTATATCGCGGCGAACAACCTGCTGCAGTTGAAGATTGCGGACGGCGTGTCAGACATCATGCGCGTGGCGATCAATACGGTGTTCGGCGTCGGCGGTCTGTTCGACGTGGCGACGGTCGCCAAGCTGCCCAAGCATGCCGGCGATTTCGGTCTGACGATGGGCCATTACGGCGTGCCGGCGGGTCCGTTCCTCGTGCTGCCGCTGCTCGGCCCGAGCACCGTGCGCGACACGGTTGGTCTGGTGCCGGATTACTTCGGCAATCCGTTGAGTTATGTGAGTCCTGATTCGGTGAGTTGGACGCTCTACGGCGTGAATCTGGTCAACACGCGTGCGAACCTGCTCGGTGCGACCGACGTGCTGGCAGACGCCGCGCTCGACAAGTATTCGTTCGTGCGTAATGCCTATTTGCAACGTCGCCAGTATCTGATTTCGGGTGACACCGGTACGGCGCCGGATTACGGCGAAGCACCGCTGCCGAACTACGGTGACGAAGGCACAGAAGCGGCCACGCCCGCCGGTGCATCAGCGACGGCGGTTCCGCCGGCTACGGCCTTGGGGGCACAAGCTGCTAAACCTGCGTCGGGCGCGGCGGCATTGCCGAATCCGGCAAACAGCGGCACGGTTCCGGGCAATCAATATGTGCCGCCGCGCGTACCGCCCGGATTCCCTTCGTTCCGCTTACGTTGAGCACGCTTACGCTAACGCGCGGTAGCATTTTTGACAGCTCTGACGGGCGTGCTATCTGAACTCGCAACGGATAGCACGCTCAAACCCAAGTCACTATTTCTGCAGGTATGCGATGAAAGAATTCCTTTTGCTTCCTCTTTTCGCGTTGTTCATGGCCTTCTGCGGCGCGGCATCGGCACAAGCGGTCGACACTAATTCGCCTGACACGCTGATCAAGACCGTCACGCAGCAAGTGCTCGACCAGATCAAGTCCGACAAGCAAATTCAGTCGGGCGACATCAACGAGATCACCAAGCTGGTCAACGAAAAGATCCTGCCGTACACGGACTTCACGCGCACCACGCGCCTCGTGATGGGCCGCAACTGGAACACCGCAACGCCTGAGCAGCAAAAGCAGATCGTCGAACAGTTCAAGATGCTGCTGATCCGCACGTACTCCGGCGCGCTCGCGCAAGTGCGTAACCAGACGATCCATTACAAGCCGTTCGGCGCATCGCCGGAAGATACGGACGTGGTGGTCCGTTCGGTCGTGGTGAACAATGGCTCGCCGGTCGAACTTGACTATCGCCTGTACAAGACGCCGCAAGGCTGGCGCGTGTACGACATCGACGTGCTCGGCGCGTGGCTGATCCAGGCGTATCAACAGCAGTTCAACGAGCAAATCCAGCAACACGGCGTGAACGGTCTCGTGCAATTCCTCATGCAGCGCAACCAGCAGCTCGCAAGCAGCGGCAAGGCATCGTGAGCACGCAGGCTGACAGCGCAAACGGCGGCCGTTTCCAGACGGCCGTGACACTGACCCACGAGAGCGCGAAGGCCGCGCTCGACGCGGGTCTGTCGTGCATCGCAACGGGCGCCATGGAAGTGGACTGTGCGCCGCTCACGCAATTCGATTCGTCCGCGGTCGCGGTGCTGCTCGCATGGCAGCGCGCCGCGACCGCGCGCGGCGCCCGTCTGGGCGTCGTGAACCTTCCTTCCGGGCTTGCCAGTCTCGCGCAAGCCTATGGCGTCGATACGCTACTCACCTTCCGACATTGAACCTGTCCTGACTCCACGCAGGCGCGGTGGGATGCCGTGGTTCGCCACTGTTGTCGGCCGCAATCAGGATCGCTCCGAAGTCGGCCCCAGCCGCTTTTGCCTTATAATCAAACATTTTTTCAGGCCCGATTTCGGGCCCGAACCCAGTCCTTTTTGAGATCGCGCCCGGGTCCGAGAAGTCCATAATCCGCACAATCGAGGCGCCGTGCAGATGCGCGCACACATTCATGTCAGCCATAGAAATCCGAAACGTCAGAAAGCGCTACAAGGATCTCCAGGCGCTCAAAGGCGTGAGCTTCTCGGTGGAAGAGGGCGAATTTTTCGGCCTGCTCGGCCCGAATGGCGCCGGCAAGACCACGTTGATCAGCATCCTCGCCGGCCTCGCCCGTGCCGATAGCGGCACGATTTCCGTGCGCGGCCACGATGTCGTCAAGGACTTCCGCGCTGCGCGCCGCTCGCTGGGTGTGGTGCCGCAGGAACTCGTGTTCGACCCGTTCTTCACGGTGCGCGAATCGTTGCGCATCCAGTCGGGTTACTTCGGTCTGCGTCACAACGACGATTGGATCGACGAAGTCATGGCCAATCTCGATCTCACTGAAAAAGCCGACGTCAACACGCGCGCGCTGTCGGGCGGGATGAAGCGGCGCGTGCTGGTCGCGCAGGCGCTGGTGCATCGGCCGCCCGTGATTGTGCTCGACGAGCCGACCGCCGGCGTCGATGTCGAACTCCGTCAGACTTTGTGGAAGTTCATTTCGCGCCTGAATCGCGAGGGCCACACCATCGTGCTGACGACGCACTATCTCGAAGAAGCCGAGTCGCTGTGCGATCGCGTCGCGATGCTTCGTCGCGGCGAAGTCGTTGCGCTCGAACGCACGAGCACGCTGTTGCAGCGTTTCGCGGGTATGCAGCTGTATCTGCGCTTTTCGGCCGGCGCGTTGCCCGTCGAATTGTGTCCGCTCGAAGTCGATCCGAACGCGGTGTCGGGCGCGCAGCATCTGCTGCGTCTGGCGAGCTACGACGACGTCGAGTCGATTCTCGCGAAATGCCGCGCGGCCGGCTGCACGTTCGATGAAATCGAAGTGCGCAAGGCGGATCTGGAAGACGTGTTCATGCAGGTCATGAACGAGCCGGAAGTGGTCGAGGGACTTTCATGAGCGGTTTCCAGACGTTGTTCTACAAGGAGCTGCTGCGCTTCTGGAAAGTGTCGTTTCAGACCGTACTCGCGCCGGTCGTGACGGCGATCCTGTATCTCACCATTTTCGGGCACGCGCTGTCGGGCCACGTTCAAGTGTATCCGGGCGTCGGCTACACGAGCTTTCTCGTTCCCGGTCTCGTGATGATGAGCGTGCTGCAGAACGCGTTCGCGAACAGCTCGTCGTCGCTGACGCAGTCGAAGATCACCGGCAATCTCGTATTCGTGCTATTGCCGCCGATCGGGCATTGGGAGATGTTCTTCGCCTACGTACTGGCGTCGGTCGTGCGCGGACTGTGCGTGGGCCTCGGCGTGTTCATCGTCACAGTATGGTTCATCCCGATGTCTTTTGCTGCGCCGTTCTACATCATTGCGTTCGCGGTGCTCGGGTCGGCCATTCTCGGCACGCTCGGCCTGATCGCCGGCATCTGGGCGGACAAATTCGATCAGCTTGCCGCGTTTCAGAATTTTTTGATCATGCCGCTTACGTTTCTTTCCGGCGTGTTCTATTCGACGCATACGCTTCCGCCCGTGTGGCGCGCGGTATCACATCTGAATCCGTTCTTCTACATGATCGACGGCTTCCGCTACGGCTTCTTCGGCCTGTCCGACGTGAACCTGCTGGTGAACCTTCTGATCGTCGGTGGATTCCTGGCCGTGCTGGCGCTGATCGCCGTGCGACTGCTCGCGAGCGGCTACAAGCTGCGTCACTAATTCTCAAGGAGACTTTCATGTTGCCGACTCCGGAGCAAGTGAAGGACTACATCGCTGGCGGCCTCGCCTGCCAGCATCTCGAAGTGGAAGGCGACGGCCAGCACTTTTTCGCGACCATCGTGAGCGATGCGTTCGTGGGCAAGCGGCTGATCGCGCGCCATCAACTGGTATATGCGGCGCTCGGCGAGCGCATGCGCGAGGAGATTCATGCGCTGAGCATGAAGACTCTCACCCCTGACGAGTCGAAAGTGGCCTGAGTCCACCCGGCGAAGCCAAATCAAGGTCATCAAGACTCATTTCAGCAATACTGGCATCATCGGAAGAAAGACATGGGCAGTAGAGAGTGCGAATCATCAAAGACAATCGCGGCGCGGACCAAGGCTCCGCCGCAGGAAGCTCGGTCGAAGGGCACGTCATCATGGACAAACTGGTCATCACGGGAGGCATGCAGCTTTCCGGCGAAATCACCGTATCGGGTGCGAAGAACGCGGCATTGCCGATCCTTTGCGCGACACTGCTCACCGCGGACGACGTTCATCTGTCGAACGTGCCGAATCTGCAGGACGTGCGCACCACGCTCAAGCTGCTCAAGCAGATGGGCGTGCAGTCGGAAGTCTTCGCGGACGGCCGCGTGACGCTCAACGCGGCGAAGGTCGACAATCTCGTCGCGCCGTACGAGCTGGTCAAGACGATGCGCGCATCGATCCTCGTGCTCGGTCCGCTGGTCGCGCGCTTCGGTGAGGCCAAGGTGGCGCTGCCCGGCGGCTGCGCGATCGGCGCGCGTCCGGTCGACCAGCACATCAAGGGTCTGCAGGCGATGGGCGCCGAGATCAATATCGAGCACGGGTTCATCGAGGCGCGCGCGAAGCGTCTGAAGGGCGCGCGCATCGTCACGGACATGATCACCGTCACCGGCACCGAAAACCTGCTGATGGAGGCGGTGCTCGCGGAAGGCAAAACGGTCATCGAAAACGCCGCACGTGAACCCGAAGTGACCGACCTCGCGCATCTGCTCGTGAAGATGGGCGCGCGGATCGACGGCATCGGCACGGACCGGCTCGTGATCCACGGCGTCGAGAAACTGCACGGCGCGAAGCACGACGTCGTGCCGGATCGCATCGAAGCGGGCACGTTCCTGTGCGCGGTCGCGGCGGCGGGCGGCGATGTGACGCTGCGCAAGGTCACGCCGTCGTTGCTGGACGCGGTGACGGTCAAGCTGCGCGAAGCTGGCGTCACCATCGAGGAAGGCGACGACTGGATGCGCGTGCGCATGGACAAGCGCGCGCAGGCGGTCAATATCCGCACTTCCGAATACCCGGCGTTTCCGACCGACATGCAGGCGCAGTTCATGGCGCTCAACGCAATCGCGAACGGCATGTCGCAAGTGGTCGAGACGATCTTCGAGAACCGCTTCATGCACGTTCAGGAACTGAACCGTCTGGGAGCGAGCATCATCATCGACGACAATACGGCGCTCGTGAACGGCGTCAACAAGCTGTCGGGCGCGAAGGTCATGGCGACCGATCTGCGCGCGTCGGCGAGTCTCGTGATCGCCGCGATGTGCGCGGAAGGCAAAACGTTGATCGACCGTATCTACCATCTTGACCGCGGCTACGACCGCATGGAATCGAAGCTGACCGCGGTCGGCGCGAACGTGCGCCGCATCAAGGGCAGCGGGAGCGAATGATGAGTTCTGTGCCGCAGACGTCGTCGTCCGTCGAGCCGAGCGCGCCGCTCACGCTGGCGCTGTCGAAAGGGCGTATCTTCGAGGAAACCGTGCCGCTGCTGGCGGCCGCGGGCGTGCAGGTGGCCGAAGATCCGGAAAGCTCGCGCAAGCTGATCCTGCCGACCACCAATCCGAACCTGCGCGTGATCATCGTGCGCGCTACCGACGTGCCGACCTATGTCGAATACGGCGCGGCGGATTCCGGCGTCGCGGGCAAGGACGTGCTGATCGAGCATGGCGGAAGCGGGCTGTATCAGCCGGTCGATCTGAACATTGCGCGCTGCCGGATGTCGGTCGCCGTGAAATCGGGTTTCGACTACGCGAACGCCGTGCGTCAGGGCGCGCGTCTGCGTGTCGCGACCAAGTATACTGAAACGGCGCGTCAGCATTTCGCAGCCAAGGGCGTGCACGTCGATCTCATCAAGCTGTACGGCTCGATGGAACTCGCGCCGCTCGTCGGTCTCGCGGATGCGGTCGTCGACCTCGTGAGTTCCGGCAATACGCTGAAGGCTAATAACTTGGTCGAGGTGGAGGAGATCATGCAGATTTCGTCGCGCCTCGTCGTGAATCAGGCGGCGCTCAAGCTCAAGCGTGCGGCGTTCAAGCCGTTCCTCGACGCTTTCGAGCGCGCCACGACGGATTCCGCGGTCACAGGAAACTAGCGCAGCCGCCAGCCGCGGCGTGGCATAGAATGGAAGACCAGCATGTCTATCAAGATTCGCAAACTCGATTCAAGCACCGATGGTTTGCAGAAGGCATTGCGCGCGGTTCTCGCATTCGAAGCGAGCGAGGACGAAGCCATCGAACGCGCCGTCGCGCAGATTCTCGGCGACGTGAAAGTGCGCGGCGATGCCGCCGTGCTCGAGTACACCAACAAGTTCGATCGCCTGAAGGCGGACAGCGTCGCGGCGCTGGAACTGCCGCTATCGGAAATGGAAGTCGCGCTCGAAGGACTCGAGCCCAAGCGCCGCGCGGCGCTCGAAGCGGCGGCGGCGCGCGTGCGCGGATATCACGAGAAGCAGCGCATCGAGTGCGGTAGCCATAGCTGGCAATACACCGAAGCCGACGGCACCGTGCTCGGCCAGAAAGTCACGCTGCTGGATCGTGCGGGCATCTACGTGCCGGGCGGCAAGGCGGCGTATCCGTCGTCCGTGCTGATGAACGCGCTTCCGGCGCGCGTCGCGGGCGTGAAGGAAATCGTGATGGTCGTACCCACGCCCGACGGCGTGAAGAATCCGCTGGTGCTCGCGGCTGCGCTGCTCGGCGGCGTGGATCGCGTGTTCACGATCGGCGGCGCGCAGGCGGCCGGCGCGCTCGCGTACGGCACGGAAAGCGTGCCGGCGGTCGACAAGATTTGCGGCCCGGGCAATGCGTATGTCGCGTCGGCGAAGCGCCGTGTTTTTGGGACTGTTGGCATCGACATGATCGCGGGGCCGTCGGAGATTCTCGTGATCTGCGACGCGACCACCGATCCGCGCTGGGTCGCGATGGACCTGTTCTCGCAGGCCGAACACGACGAACTCGCGCAATCCATTCTGCTGTGCCCGGACGAGGCGTTCATCAAGCGCGTCGAGGACGCGATTGATGAACTGCTGCCGTCGATGCCGCGCCGCGATGTCATCCTTCGTTCGCTCGAAGATCGCGGTGTGCTCATCAAAGTGAAGAACATGAACGAGGCGTGCGCGATCGCCAACGACATCGCGCCGGAGCATCTGGAGATTTCGGCGCTCGATCCGCACCAATGGGCCGCGCAGATTCACAACGCTGGCGCGATGTTCCTCGGCCGCTATACGAGCGAAAGCCTCGGCGATTACTGCGCCGGTCCGAACCACGTGCTGCCGACGTCGCGCACCGCGCGCTTCTCGTCGCCGCTCGGCGTGTACGACTTCATGAAGCGTTCGAACGTGATAGAAATAAGCGCGGACGGCGCGCAGACGCTGGGCGAAATCGCGGTGGAACTGGCGTATGGCGAAGGGCTGCCGGCGCACGCGCGCAGCGCCGAATACCGGATGAAGAACGCCGTCTGATTGGCTCAAGGCGGCCTGAGAGCCGCCGACGACAACATGACCACTCCACACGACATCCTGCGTTCCGACATCCTCGCGATGACGAGCTATCCTGTCCCTGATGCCACCGGCCTCATCAAGCTCGACGCGATGGAAAATCCGTACACGTTGCCGGTCGATCTCGCGCAGAGGCTCGGCGAACATCTCGCGGGCGTCGCGCTGAATCGCTATCCGTCGCCGCGTCCGGCGCAACTCATCGCCAAGCTCAAGCGCGCGATGAAGGTGCCCGACGCATGCGATGTGCTGCTCGGCAACGGCTCGGACGAACTCATCAGCATGATGACGACGGTGTGCGCGAAGCCCGGCGCGAAGGTCGTGGCGCCGGTGCCGGGATTCGTGATGTACGAGATGTCGGCCAAATTCGCCAATCTCGAGTTTATCGGCGTGCCGCTGAACCCGGATTTCACGCTCGACGCGGATGCGCTGATCGCGGCCATCGACGAACACGCGCCCGTACTCGGCTATCTCGCCTATCCGAACAACCCGACCGGCACGCTCTACGACGCCGCCGACATGACACGCGTGATCGCGGCTGGATCGAAGAGTCTCGTGGTGATCGACGAGGCGTATCAGCCGTTCGCCGAAAAAAGCTGGATGCCGCGCGCGGCAGAATTCGACAACGTCGTCGTCATGCGCACGGTATCGAAGCTCGGTCTGGCCGGCATCCGGCTCGGCTATATGGCGGCGTCGCCCGCGTGGATCATGCACTTCGACAAGGTGCGTCCGCCGTACAACATCAACGTGCTGACGCAGGCCACCGCCGATTTCCTGCTCGATCACCTCGACGTGCTCGATGCGCAAGCCGCCGAACTGCGCGCGCAACGCACGTCGCTCGCTCGCGAGCTCGCCGCGCTGCCCGGCATGACGGTGTTTCCGAGCGCCGGCAACTTCCTGCTCGTGCGCGTGCCGGATGCCGCCGTTGCGTTCGAAACTCTCCTAACTTCGCGGGTTTTGATCAAAAACGTGAGTAAAACGCACCCATTGCTCGTCAATTGCGTGCGTTTGACGGTCGGCACCGCCGAAGAGAACGCGCAGATGGTCGCGGCGCTCAGAAAGCTCGCTCCGAACTGAGCTCCACTTTTTTTCAAAAAGTCTCAAGGAATCACCATGCGCATTGCGGAAGTCGTTCGCAACACCAGCGAAACGCAGATCCGAGTGAAGCTCGATCTGGACGGCACCGGCAAGCAGAAGCTCGCCACCGGCGTCTCGTTCCTCGATCACATGTTCGATCAGATCGCCCGTCACGGGCTCATCGACCTCGACATCGAGGCGCATGGGGACCTCCATATTGACGATCACCACACCGTCGAAGACACCGGCATCACGCTCGGTCAGGCGGTGGCGAAGGCCATCGGCGACCGCAAGGGCATTCGCCGCTACGGGCACGCGTATGTGCCGCTGGACGAGGCGCTGTCGCGCGTCGTGATCGACTTTTCCGGCCGTCCGGGCCTCGAATTCTATGTGCCGTTCACGCGTGCGCGCATCGGCACGTTCGACGTCGATCTCACCATCGAATTCTTCCGCGGCTTCGTCAATCATGCGGGCGTGACGCTGCATATCGATAATCTGCGCGGCCTGAACGCGCATCATCAGGTCGAAACTGTGTTCAAGGCGTTCGGTCGCGCGCTGCGCATGGCGTGCGAAGTCGACAAGCGCGCGGCGGGACAGATTCCGTCGACCAAGGGCAGTCTCTGATCAGCGCTTGCCGGCCCGGCGCCTGAACGCGTCGACAACATGACAACACGATGGATCTGTTCAAGTCGTTTATCTCCTTGCTCGCGCTGATCAACCCGATCGGCGTGATACCGTTTTTTCTCAGCCTCAGCCAGCAGCAGTCCGACACGGAAAAGCGCAACACAATCCGCGTCGCATGTATTTCGGTTTTCTGCGTGATCGCGGTCACGGTGCTCCTCGGGCAGCAGATCATCGCGTTCTTCGGTATTTCGGTGGGATCGTTCGAAGTTGGCGGCGGCATCATCATGCTGCTGATGGCGATCAACATGTTGAACGCGCAGGTCGGCAACGCGCGCTCTACGCCGGAAGAACGCATGGAAGCCGAGGAGCGCAACAGCATCGCGGTGGTGCCGCTCGCGATTCCGCTGCTCACCGGACCGGGATCGATTAGCACGGTCATCGTTTATGCCGCCAACGCGCAGCATTGGTACGACCGCTTCGGGCTGGTAATTCTGGGCGGGATCATTGCGGCGCTCTGTTTCGGTGCACTGAATCTCGCCGAGCCGATCGCGCGCGTGGTCGGCCGCACGGGAATCAATATCGGCACGCGTCTGATGGGTTTGATGTTGTCCGCGCTGGCGGTGGAGTTCATCGTCAACGGGTTGAAGGCCTTGATGCCATCTTTGAAATGAAAACTTCGATTGCGATTGTTGATTACGGAATGGGCAACCTGCGCTCGGTGTATCAGGCGCTGAAGGAAGCCGCACCCGACGCGGACGTGGCGATCGTCGATCAGCTGCAGGGCATCCATTCGGCCGATCGCGTCGTGCTGCCGGGGCAGGGCGCGATGCGCGACTGCATGGTGCATCTGGACGAATCCGAACTGCAGGAAGCGGTGATGCAGGCGGCGCGCGAAAAGCCGATGCTCGGCGTGTGCGTCGGCGAGCAGATGTTGTTCGACTGGAGCGAGGAAGGCGACAACACCAAAGGCCTCGGCCTGATGCCGGGCAAAGTGGTGCGTTTTCAGCTCGACGGCCAGCTTCAGGACGACGGTTCGCGCTTCAAGGTGCCGCAGATGGGCTGGAACCGCGTGCGTCAGGCGCAGGCGCATCCGATGTGGGACGGCGTCGTGGACGGCGCGTTTTTCTACTTTGTGCACAGCTACTACGTGGTGCCGGACGATGCGGCGCATACGTCGGGCGAAACGGTGTACGGCACGGCGTTCACGTCGGCGGTGGCGCGCGACAATATCTTCGCGACCCAATTTCACCCTGAAAAGAGCGCGGACGCGGGTTTGCGCCTGTACCGCAATTTCGTGCACTGGAATCCGTAAGCGCCCGCCGATACTGGCGTCTTCGCTTATCTTGACGTGCGCGTGACCGTTGCAAGACTTGTACTACACTAGCGAGACGGCCCGCGAACCGACTTGAGAGACCGCGCGGCGCCGTTTTGATCAACTTCATCCAGAAAATACGCGATACCTATGCTGCTCATTCCGGCCATCGATCTTAAAGAAGACGGTCAGTGCGTGCGCCTCAAACAAGGTGATATAGACCAGGCGACCATTTTTTCAGAAGATCCGGCGGCAATGGCCCGACATTGGGTCGATCGCGGCGCGCGACGGCTTCATCTGGTCGATCTGAACGGCGCGTTCGCCGGCAAGCCGCGCAACGGCGACGCCATACGCGCGATCATCGAGGAAGTCGGTAGCGAGATTCCCGTGCAACTGGGCGGCGGCATCCGCGATCTGGAAACCATCGAGCGCTATCTGGACGACGGCTTGTCCTTTGTCATCATCGGCACGGCGGCGGTGAAGAATCCCGGCTTCCTGCAGGACGCGTGCAGCGCGTTCGGGGGTCATATTATCGTCGGGCTGGACGCGAAGGACGGCAAAGTCGCAACCGACGGCTGGAGCAAGTTGACCGGCCACGAAGTCGGCGATCTGGCCCGCAAGTTCGAGGACTACGGCTGCGAGTCGATCATTTACACCGACATCGGCCGTGACGGCATGCTTCAGGGCATCAATATCGAAGCGACGGTGCGTCTCGCGCAGGCGGTGAAGATTCCGGTGATCGCGAGCGGCGGGCTGTCGAATATCGTGGATATCGAATCGCTCTGCGAAGTCGAGGACGAAGGCATCGAAGGTGTGATTTGCGGCCGCGCAATCTACTCTGGCGATCTCGACTTCAAGGTCGCGCAAGCGCATGCAGATTCGCTCCGCGAGGCGGACGGCGCCTGAATTCCACGATAGCGCGAACGTTTTTGAGAAGCACGCCGGGCGGCCTGGGCCGCCCTTACTTCGTGTCGAACCGGTAGTGGCAAGAACATGGCTCTCGCTAAACGCATCATCCCGTGTCTGGACGTGACCGCTGGGCGCGTCGTCAAAGGGGTCAATTTCGTCGAGCTGCGTGACGCGGGCGATCCCGTCGAAATTGCGCGCCGCTATGACGAGCAGGGTGCCGACGAACTCACCTTTCTCGATATCACCGCGACCTCCGACCAGCGTGACCTGATTTTGCCGATCATCGAATCGGTCGCGTCGCAGGTATTCATTCCGTTGACGGTCGGTGGCGGCGTGCGCGCCGTCGAGGACGTGCGTCGTCTGCTCAACGCGGGCGCGGACAAGATCAGCATGAATTCGTCGGCGGTGGCGAATCCGCAACTCGTGCGCGATGCGTCGGACAAGCATGGCTCGCAGTGCATCGTCGTCGCGATCGACGCCAAGCGCGTGTCGGCGGAAGGCGAAACGCCGCGCTGGGAAGTGTTCACGCACGGCGGCCGCAAGGCGACCGGCATCGACGCGATCGAATGGGCGCGCAAGATGGCCGAATTCGGCGCGGGCGAAATTTTGCTGACCAGCATGGATCGCGACGGCACGAAGTCGGGCTTTGATCTGGCGTTGACGCGTGCCGCGTCGAACGCGGTGCCGGTGCCGGTGATCGCGTCCGGCGGCGTCGGCTCATTGCAGCATCTGGCGGACGGCATCGTTGAAGGCCACGCGGACGCGGTGCTCGCCGCGAGCATCTTCCACTACGGCGAGCACTCGGTCGGCGAGGCGAGGCGCTTCATGGCCGATCACGGCATTTCGGTGAGGGCCTGAGCCGTGAGCGATCAAATGACCTGGCTTGACCGAGTGAAATGGGACGCAAACGGCCTCGTGCCGGTGATCGCGCAGGAAGCCTCGACGAACGATGTCCTGATGTTCGCGTGGATGAACCGCGAGGCGCTTGCGAAGACCATCGAACTGAAGCGCGCGGTGTACTTTTCTCGTTCCCGTCAGCGCTTGTGGTTCAAGGGCGAGGAATCGGGGCACGTTCAGCATGTCCACGACGTGTGCCTGGACTGCGACGAAGACGTCGTGCTGCTCAAGGTCGAGCAGGTGTCGAGCATCGCGTGCCATACCGGCCGCCATTCCTGTTTTTTCCAGAAATTCGAAGGCACGGCGGAGGACGGCGAGTGGGTCGCAGTCGAGCCGATCCTGAAAGATCCAGAAAGCATTTACAAATGACGCAAGCCACCACGCTGGACACGCTGCTGCGACTCGCCTCTGTCATCGACAGCCGCAAGGGCGGCGATCCGGAACAAAGCTACGTCTCCCGACTCTTTCACAAAGATGACGATGCGGTCCTGAAGAAGATCGGCGAGGAAGCGACGGAAGTCGTGCTCGCCGCGAAGGACGCGCGCCACGGCGGCGCGCTCAAGGCGCTCGTCGGGGAAGTCGCAGACTTGTGGTTTCATTGTCTCGTCATGCTGTCGCATTTCGACTTGAGCCCGGCCGACGTCATCGCGGAACTGGAGCATCGCGAAGGCCTGTCGGGAATCGAGGAAAAAGCGCTGCGCAAATCGCGCGAGCGCGAGCAAAACGGCGACTGACGAGCGCAACTCGCACGCGCGAAGGAGGGCACGCATGAACCGGCCTTACGAACCGTATCCGCCGCCTGTCATTCAGGATCCCTCGAAGAACGACTGTACAACATGCGCACGTTCACACATGTCCTGTACGCTCTGTACGCAGTTTCTGGCTACTGGCGGACTGACCGGGCTGGTCGCCATCATTCTCGACTACTCAAGCGCGGCGACGACGTCGGCACGCCGTTCGAGGATCAACTTCACCTGGCAGATCCGCACGTTCTGGTGGGCGCTGCTGGGGCACGTCATCGGCTTTTTACGCTTTTGTGGGTCGGAATCGGCTTTCTGATTCTCGGCGCGGTGAGCATCTTGGCCCTTTATCGGATCATCAAGGGCTGGTTGTTCCTTTACGAAGGAAAATCGATCGATCCGCGCGCGTGGTTCTGACGCGATCGATCGGCGCAATCAACGTTGCCCGGCAACGGGACACGGGAAATCCATGAGCCAAGACAACTGCATTTTCTGCAAAATCGCCGCAGGGCAGATTCTGAGCACCAAAGTCTACGAAGACGACGACTTTCTCGCCTTCAATGACATCAACCCGGCTGCGCCGGTTCACGTGCTCGTGATACCCAAGAAGCATATTGAGACCTTGTCGCATTGCACAGAAAATGACACACCGCTGCTTGGTAGAATGGTGGGTCTCGTTGCACGTTTGGCAAAAGACCTGGGCGTGGCCTACACGGGCAGCGACACGGGTTTTCGCACGGTGATCAACACCGGGCCGGGCGGCGGGCAAGAAGTTTATCACATTCACGCACATTTGCTGGCGGGCGCGCGTCCCTGGAAGCGAATGGGTTGACGTGTCGCTGAAAGTTTTTCGGCGTTCACCTTTCCAATGCAATATTGGGCGCGCAAAATCGATAGTCGATGGCTGGAGCAGCGTGTTTCAGTCTGGGCCGCAAGGCCGATCTTTCCCGCGGCAGGCCTGCCGCGGAGAAATAACGAGAGTTTTCATTCATGGGTTCGTTGAGTATTTGGCATTGGTTGATCGTTCTGCTGATCGTGGCGCTCGTCTTCGGCACGAAGAAGTTGCGCAACATCGGCGGCGATCTGGGCGGCGCGGTGAAAGGCTTCAAGGAAGGCATGCGCGATAGCGAGACGCCAGCGTCGTCGGATCAGCAGCGCGAACTGCCGCGTAACGGCACGGTGGACGTGGACGCGAAGGAAAAGCCCCGCTCGAACGAGGGTTAGTCCCGATTCTCGGGCCGTCCACTCCCACATCTCGTTCAATGCTCGATCTCGGTCTGACCAAAATGGCGCTCATCGGCGTCGTGGCGCTCGTGGTGCTCGGCCCCGAGCGCCTGCCGGGCGTCGCGCGCACGGCGGGCGCATTATTCGGACGTGCGCAGCGCTACATCAACGACGTCAAGTCGGAAGTCGCGCGCGAAATGGAACTCGACGAACTGAAGAAGATGCGCACCGAGTTCGAGACCGCGGCATCGAATGTCGAGACGTCGATCCACGACACGCTCAAGCGTCAAGAGTCCGAGCTGAACGATGCGTGGAATCAGGGCACGTCGGTGACGCCGAGCATCGCCGGCAGCGGGGCGGATAAGTCGTCGGGTTCGGCGAGCACCGACAAGCCGTGGATCAACACTTCCGGCTGCGCATCCAAGCGCAAGAATTGGCGCGTCAAGCAG
>JAQFVJ010000007.1 GCA_029439525.1 Caballeronia sp. BR6202001591004 | reverse complement strand
GTTCGATCGGCTGGGTCTGCCCCGGCTCTCATGACCTCAACTTCCTGAACCGCCCGGTGCGGACCCGCATGCCGGGTGGTGTGGCAGGGGGCACAGTCAGCGTTGACTGTGCCCCTATGCCGATTAAGGCAGATAGTTAGACTATCCGATTAGCTTACGCTCAGGCCATATTGCAGCGCAAGGTCGAAACCCAGCACGACCATCGAGCAGAATAAGCCCAGTAGCAGATTCGCGATCCGATGACCGACGTCCTTGTGTTTGGTCAGCATGGCGCCCGCGAGGAACGCGATTTCCACGATGACCTGCATGCAGAACACGGCGATCATCAACGCGAACTCGTAGCCCATCGCATTGAAGTTCATGAAGTTGAAGCCGTTCACCGCGAACCATGATCCAACACGCCAGGCTTCGTATGCCAAAAGTAGCAACGGGAAAAAATAGCTGGCTACGTAAGTCGGCACCGTGGCGTGCCGCGATTCCATATTTAAGTGTCGTGTTACTTGCATCGCGTACTCCTCATCTGATTGCCCATCTGATTTCTCAATCGGCGCCGGGCGTTGAACTACTCGGTGTCGCGGCTAGTGCGTCCGGATTGAACGGCACACATACATCATACTTTTAAAATAGGACAAGTTTAGGGAAAACGAATCATCGTAATCCCGATGATTCCACCGCATAAGGAAGAGCAAGCAATGTTGTGCAGTGCAGCTTAGTAAAGCAGTTATTTCTTAAGCACAATTCGGCAAGCCCGTGCGTGCCGAATTAATCTTGCGCTTGATTTAATTAATGCTCCGCATACAACTTGATGATGCATGAAAAATCGATCCCGCCTAAGCCCTGCTGGCTCATCGACTGATACAATTGTTGTGCCAGTGCGCCCATGAATACAGGCTGCTTCACGCTGCGCGCTGCGTCGACGGCCAGTCCCAGATCCTTGAACATGAGATCCGCGCCAAAACCACCGTATTAGCCGCGCGAAGCAGGCGCGGTTTCGACAATACCCGGGATAGGGATTACACGTATCCGAACTCCAGCATCGCCCTGTCGACGTATTGATGATGCTCGCAAACTTCGCAGGATCGATGCCCAGGTTTTCCCCGAGCTTCATCGCTTCCGCGACGCCGATCATGGAAATCCTTAAAAGAGCAGGTTATTGCAGAGCTTTGCGATTTGACCCGTTCCGGTTTTGCCTCAACGCACCATGTTTTTGCACATGCCGGCAAAGACTGGACGCAACAAGGTTTCGAATAAGGCTTCGTCCGCGCCGACCATGAACGTCACCTGCCTGCGCGCCAACCACGCCGCCGGAGACCGGTGCATCCGCAGAGGGATTACCCTGGCTGCGCGCCGCCTCACATACGAGCCGCGCGGTCGCCGGATCAATCGTCCTGCTATCGAGCAAAAACACGCTTTTCTTGACGCCCGCGAGTACGCCGTCTTCATTCAGATAAACCGCTCTGACAGATAAACCGTCTTGACATGTGCCGCAGCGGGCGTCATCGTGATGACGACTTCCGCGTGTTCCGCTGCCGCGCGCGGCGATGCCGCCAGCGTCGCGCCCGCGGCCTTCGCGGCGTTGAGCGCGGCGGGAACGAGATCGAACGCCGTCACTGCATATCCGGCCTTGAGCAAGTTCGTCGCCATCAGACTGCCCATATGGCCCAGGCCCCGATAAAACCGATCTGCATATTGTTCTTCTTTTTCGCGTGAGATCAGCGCAATCAGCGCAATGCGATGGTGGTGTTCATGCCGTCGTTGACGGTCGCATCGTCGAACCATATTGCGGTGCCGGTTTTGGTCTGCGTATAGAACTGCATGACCTGCTTGCGGTACGGGCCGAGATCGCCATGCAGCGCTGGCCCGCTGCGCCGAAGCGAAGCCCGCGCGCCCGCCAGCGCGTTGAGTGTCTGTTCCTTGTTAGCGTCCGGCAGCACGACGGCATGATTCTTTGCGCCCATCATCGACTGCACGCGCTTGCCCGTGCTGGCTCGCGAAGTTATAGACGTGGGTGCCGACGGCGGTCGAGCCGACGAAGGAAATCGCCTTGATGTCGGGACGCGTGCAGATCGCATCGACCACGTCCTTGCCTCCGGCACCACGTTGAGCACGCCCGGCGGGATGCCCGCCTGCATTGCCAGTTCGACCAGTTCCATGGTCGACAGCGGATCCTGCTCCGACAGCTTCAAAACGAACGTATTGCCGCAGACGATCGCCATCGGGAACATCCACAGCGGAATCATCGCGGGGAAATTGAACGGCGTAATGCCCGCGTATACGCCGATCGGCTGACGCAGCGTATAAGTGTCCACGCCGTCCGCGACGTTCTCCGAAAATTCGCCCTATTGCAGCGTGTTGATCGAGCACGCATGCTCCACCACTTCGAGGCCGCGGAAGATGTCGCCTTCGGCGTCGGCGAGCGTCTTGCCCTGCTCGGCGGTCAGCGTCTGCGCGCCGCGCGCGTTTTTTCTGTCGTGCCGCGAGGATCTGAGAGGAAGCTCAGGCGCATCACGGCAGTGTGGGACTATCTGCGCGCGGCAGCGGACACGAACCGCGCATTTCTGATGGGCGGCGATGCGGACATGGCATGGGTCGATATCGGTTCAATCTGACGGACTTTCGCGCACACGAAATTTTACATCGCTGCCCTGAAGCCATCGTCGCGAACCATCGCCTGTCGCAAGCGGCATTAGCACAGCGCCACAAAATTCCATACGCCCAGAATCGTATTATTTTGTTTCGATATCCAGACGAAAGCTGATTGCGCGATACAGCGTGCGGCATAATCGCCGGTCGATTCGTTCGTCGATGCCGTCCCGAGGCATCTTGCATCCCCGTGATTTTTATTCGCTTTTCTCGTTATCAACCGCGCGCGGCCACATTGGCCGTTCGTGTCGTCTTTCCTGGCGCGGCACGCTGATGGCATTCGTCATCTGGTCCCGGCGCTCCATGTCGAGCCAGCGCATCCGCTTCGTCGAAGCGCGCACGGCACGCGTGATCGCGATCGTCGCTCTCGTCGCGCTGCTGATCGCGGCGCTGGCGCTCGGCAGCGCGATCAGCACGACTTTCGGGCGCAGTCATCTCGGCGAGAAACAGGCGCTGGCCTCACGCCGCTCTTTTAAGAGATCGAATAGCTCGGGCGTATTAACGCCACGCTGATCGAGCTCGCGCCCCGCGTCGACTCGCTCGCCGTGCCGGTCGGCGAACTGCGCGATTTCGACACGCGTCTCAAGTCGGCCAACGGCACCGGCAGCATGCCGGGCGTTCACGGCGTACCGCCGCCTCCGGACGGCGAAGATTCCGCCACGTCGCTCGATGGCGGGGGCGGCCCCGAATTGCCGCCGCGAACCTGCGATCGCGATCGCACGCGCGAAGGCTCGCCGCGTTAGCACCTGAAGGCCACGGAAAACGTGCTCAATTGCCTCAAGGATCAAGTGTCGATGCTCGAGTCGGCGACGCTCACGCATTACCCGTCGTACATGGTATTTCCCGGACGCGATCCCGCGCCGGGCGCGCGCTTCGCGCTCGCCATACGGCAATCGTCTCGACCCGTTCACGGGGCATCTAAGCTTTCATCAGGGGCTGAATCTGGTCGCGCCCACCGGCACGGCGATCCTCGCGAGCGCGGGCGGACACGTCATTTCGGCCGGCGAACGCAACGGCTACGGGTTTGCGTGAATATCCGCCATAGGCAACGGCATCGTGACGCCCTAGGGGCACATGCCAAGCGACTTCGTGATGCAGGGGGAGGAAATCGCCGAGGTCGGTTCGACCGGGCGCTCGACCGGACCACATCTGCACTTCGAAGTGATCGTCGACGGCGCGCAGTTGAATCCGAAGCCTTATCTCAACCTTTTCTCCCAGCTTCCACACCATGCGCATGCGCAAGGTTAACAACAAGCGGGTGTTGCTCAAGCTCACCCAGCACACCTACTCGCTCACGCCCAAGCGCAACGCAGCCTATCTGCCCGGCGTGATCGCCGCGATCTGCGCGGCGGGCACGCTTGTGGCCGCCGGCATCGCGCTGAAGAACTCCCGCGAGCAGGTCAAGAAGCTCGACGTGATGTGCGTGCCGCCAGTCTCCGAACAGAAATTGTGCGAACAACTGGCGCACGCGCAGTACGCGCGATCAGGAAGCTGCCACGCGCGCATCGCTCGAAACGAGTCTGGCCAACAGCACGACGTAGATCGCGCGTCTGCAGATCGATCTCGCCTTTCTTAAATCGCAGCGCAAACCCGACTGATTTCGTTTGATCCCGGCGAGACGATGGCTTCGCTCCAACTTACCGCATCGCAAGGACACGACATGTTTTCATCGAAGAAATAACAATCCGACGTCAAGCCGGCCAAGCTCGCCACGCTCATCGCGCACAACGTCCATATCTCCGGCGACGTCGAATTCAGCAAAGGCCTGCGCATGGACGGACAGGTGACCGGCCGTTCCGGCGACGAGTCGCTTCTCGTCGTCAGCGATCAGGGTGCGATTCACGGCAACGTCAGCGCGCATGACGTCATCATCAATGGCCGCGTGGTCGGCGACGTGCAGATGTCACGCACTTCGTCGAACTTCAACCCAACGCGCACGTTCACGGCAACATCTACTATCAGAAGCTGTGTGTGGACGTGGGCGCGACCGTCGAAGGCAAGCTCACCAAGCTCGACGCGATGCAAATCGGCGCCGCCCGCGCTGCTCGGGCCGGACACCGCGCTTGCACAGTTGACGACTGGCATGCAACGCAGGGCAAATCCGTTAAGATGTGTAAAGAGACAGATGTCACGCGCTCGCGCCTTTCGTACCCCTGACAGGACGCCAAGCGTCCCTCGACGCGTGGTCCACACGCGTGGTCCACAAGATATACATAATGAAAGGGCGCCCCATGCTGGTCAATTGTGCAGCATATCAGAACGGCCGCAAACTCGCGGACGTTCATATCGACGATATCAACACATATCGCGATCTCCCCGACTCCTTCATCTGGGTGGCGCTGAAAGAGCCCGGTCCAGGCGAACTCTCGCAGATGGCACATCAGTTCGGCCTGCACGAACTGGCGGTCGAAGATGCGCAACATGGTCATCAGCGACCGAAAATCGAGGAATACGCCGACTCGCTATTCGCGGTGTTCCATACCGTCGAATTCGACGAGGAAGGCGAAGTGCTGGTCGGCGAGATGAACGTGTTCGTCGGCAAGAACTATGTGCTGTCGGTCCGTAATCGCACGACCGAGGGCTTTCAGGAAGTGCGCAAGCGCTGCGAGCGCGAGCCGCATCTGCTCAAGCACGGGCCGGCCTTCGTCATGTACGCGGTGCTCGATGCCGTGGTCGATCGATACTTCCCTGTGCTCGAAGCGCTCGGCGCGGAACTGGACGAAGTCGAGGAGCGCATCTTCGAGCGCAATGGCTCGGCGGCATCGCGCGAGATCATCGAGGATCTGTATTCGCTCAAGCGGCAATTGACCATCCTTCAGCATCACACGGCGCCGCTGCTCGAATCCGTCAGAAAATTGTATGGTGGACTCTGGCTGGGTGTTTGTGCGGGCATGCAGGAGTACTTTCGAGACGTTTACGATCACCTGCTGCGGATCGTCAAGACCATCGAAGGTCGCCGGGAAATGATTACCACCGCGATTCAGGTCAACCTGGGCCTGACCGCACTCGCGGAGAGCGAAGTGACCAAGCGGCTCGGCTCGTTCGCCGCGCTGTTCGCGGTGCCGACCATGATCGCCGGCATCTACGGAATGAACTTCCACGACATCCCCGAACTGCAACTACCTTACGGCTATCCGCTGTGCATCGGTGTGATGGTGGTCGTCGATGTTCTGCTTTACTGGCGCTTTAAAAGGGCAGGTTGGCTATAATGTAGCCTTCATCGCCTCCGTATCGATCTTTCATCGGGACGAGCGGCGGTGGCAAGACATTCCGGAGATAAGCGATACTTGGGGAACTTTCTCGCTTTTTTTCGACGGTCAAAAAAACATGTTCGCCGAAGTTCACAGCATGTGCCGAAGCCTCGCTGGCTGACAGCTTGCCAACGTGGCTTTCGGCCTCATATGAGATCGTGCTGCATGAACATGCGAACACGTTCGATCGGCAATCACGCTTTGATCACGTTTCAACCAAGCACCTCGGCTTACTTGCGCGGCTTTCGAACAAGACCATCGCCCCGAAGCAGTAGCGACGCAGCCCACGCAGCGTCGCTCGCGCATTCTTTCGCGATGAAACAGCACGCAGCATCCCATTACCTACTCCAAAAAAGACCCCCTATGGCGAAAGAAGAACTCATCGAACTAGACGGCATCGTTGACGAAGTGCTTCCCGACAGCCGCTACCACGTGACACTCGACAACGGCGTCGTCGTGGGCGCCTATGCTTCGGGCCGCATGCGCAAGAACCACATCCGTATTCTGGCTGGCGATCGCGTCACGCTGGAATTGTCGGTTTATGACCTGACCAAAGGACGCATCAACTTCCGTCACAAGGACGAGCGGGGGCGCGGCACGTGCGCCGATGCGCCACGTTGAAGCTGTCTGACGTTTTACGAAGTGTGTCGAGTACGGCCGCCTGATCCGCGGCGAATACACCCGAAGCAGTAACAGAATCAAAGCAGCGGATCATCCTGAACTTCGACGCGGCCCGTCGGCCCTTCCCGGCCCATACAGCCCGCGTCGATGTCCCTCTTTCACGCCCTTCGCTTTACCGCACCGCGAGCAGCGCATCGAGCGCGATCGCAAAGCTTGCTCGACGACAGCAGGCTCGCCGCGCGCTGCACTTTCTCCGACGCCGGTCCCATCGCGATCGACACGCCTGCGATCTCGAACATCGCCATATCGTTGCCCATGTCGCCGAGCACGGCCACGCGATCGAGCGGCACGTCCGCGCGCCGCCAGTTCGCGAACCGCCGTGCCCTTGTTCGCGTCGAGGTTGGTGATGTCGAGGTAATAGACCTGCGAGCGTGCCGCGTGGCTGCGTCCTTCCAGTTGCTTCTCCAGTTCGCCTTCCACGGGTTCGAGCAAGGCCGTATCGGCGGTCGAGCCGACGATCTTGTCCACCGCGTCGAGATCGAGTTCGTCGAAGCGCTTGACCAGCACGCCGTCATAGCCGACCGTGCGCGTTTCCAGCAGCACATAGGTACCGTCGGGATTCATGAGATACCACACGTCGTCGATGAACACCCATGCATCGACGCCACTAGCGGCTAGCGCTTCGAGCAAGGTCTGCACGACATCGCGCGGCAGCTTTTGCGCGGACAGCACGTTCCACGTCTTCGATTCGACCAGACATGCTGCCGTTATACGACGACGCGTACGGCATGTCGACCCTCAGCGCATCGACGATATGGCGCATGCCGCGGCCCGGCCGACTGCTTGCGACGGTGAACTTCACGCCCGCTTCATGCAGGCGCATCACCGATGCGACCGCGCGTTCGCCTAGCGCCTTGTCCGTGTAGAGCAGCGTGCCATCGCAATCCGTCACAACGAATTCCACCTTCGCGAGCTTCGCCAGTGCGGCATCGGTATCGCCGCCGACGCTATGCAGGGCGTATTGGGCGTTCATCAATGCGCTCCCTCACGCTGATTGAAATGCGGCATTTGCCGCGTCTCGCGCACCGATCGCGGATGCCACAGCTTCGCGCCGCCTTCGATGCCCGCCGCGTTATCGACCACCGCGACGTTATCCGGCAGATCGAACGGTTCGACGAGTTGCCGCCGATCCACAGTTTGTCGAAGTTCACGACCACCGCGAGCACATCGAGCACATGCTCGACGCGCTTGTTCCAGTGCTTCTTGCCGATCTTCTCCTTGGCCGCGTTGCCAATGTGTTCGTCGTAGTTCTTGTCCTTCGTGATCGGATGATGCGACAGTTCGAGATGTGGCATCAGCTCGCCGTCGCAGAACAGCGCCGTGCCCGCGCCGATGCCGAGCGTCAGCACCAGTTCGATGCCGCACCCTTCGATGACCGCAAGCCCCTGCATTTCCGCATCGTTGATCATGCGCACCGGTGCGCCGCCCGCGCGATCAGGAATCATCTGGGCGAGCGGAACGCCGCGCCAGTATTCGTTGCCGAGATTCGGCGCCGGTCAGCACGACGTTATCGCGCACCACGCCCGGAAAGCCGATGGAAATATGCGTTGGCGGCGTCTTGACGAGCGGCTTGATCAGTTCGGCGAGCGCCGCGGCACGTCGGGCTTGGCGGGATGCGGCGTGGCTACGCGCAGTCGCTCGCTGAGCATTTCTCCGGTCGGCGAGATGATCGTCGCTTTGAGTCCGGTGCCGCCCACATCGATCGAGAGGATGCGCTCGGCCTTGATCGCATCGTGGTCGTTCGTCATATGGGTTTTCTGCTTGGTCTTGATATCTGTGTGCACGCTCTTCGTCCTTGCTTGTCGATGAAAGTCAGTCTTTCTTGTCGACCTTGTCGCATTGTCCGTCGCGGGCTTGTCGGTGAGCGTGCGCCAGGCGCGGCCATCGGCGGCGAGAAGATCGTCGGCGGGTTTGGGGCCTGCACTGCCCGCCGGGTAACCGTGCAGTTCGAGCGGCTTGTCCGGATACAGGACGTGATCCACCGCCGCCCATGCGGTCTCGATGCTGTCCGCGCGCTGAAAGAGCGTTTCGTCGCCGAGCATGCAGTCGTACAGCAACGTCTCGTAGCCGACGTTCGGGCGGCCGGAGAAGAAGTCGTCGTGGTCGAATTTCGAGCGCACCGCGCCGATCCGCATCAGTGGGCCGGGCACCTTTACGTTGAAATCGAAGCTCGTGCCATGCGCGGGATCGATGTGCAGCGTCGACACGTTCGGCGTGAGCGTATCGACGGGCGTGTCGCGGAACAGCAAGAACGGCACCGACTTCAGTTAGATAATCTCGCTACGGCGCTCGCTCAGCCGCTTGCCGGTGCGTAGATAGAACGGCACGCACGCACAGCGCCAGTTCTCGAGCACGCGCGCCGCCGCATAGGTTTCGGTGCGGTTGTCCTTCGCGACGCCCTTGTTCCTCGCGGTAACCGACGCCCGCCGGACCTTTTTCGTACTGGCCGAACACGACGTCGTCGCAGGTCAACGGCTGGGTCGCGTCGAAGACTTCGGCCTTCTTGTCGCGCACGGATTCGGCATCGAAGGAATTGGGCGGCTCCATTGCGATCATGTCGAGCAACTGGAACAGATGGTTCGGCACCATGTCGCGGAACGCGCGGGTCTGCTCATAGAACGCGTCGCGCCCTTCGACGCCGATGGTTTCCGCCGCCGTAATCTGCACGTTGTCGATGAATTTGCGGCGCGATCGGCTCGAACATCGCATTGGCGAAGCGCACCGCGAGAATGCTCTGCACCGTGTCCTTGCCGAGAAAGTGATCGATCCGATAAACCTGCGTTTCCTGTGCGTACTTGAGGATGCGTTGGTTCAGATCCTTCGCCGAGGCCAGGTCGGTGCCGAACGGCTTTTCGATCACGAGCCGCCTGAAGTGATCGTCCTTCTCTTCGAGCAAGCCAGCACGGCCGAGATGCTCGACGATCGGCGCGAAGAAGCGCGCGCTCACCGCGAGATAGAACACCTGGCTTTTTGCTTTTTGCAGACGTTACTTGAGGTGCTCGAAGGTTTCGTCTTCCTCGAACTCGCCGGGGAAGTATTATTCGAGCCGCTGTTCGACCCAGCCCCACGCTTTTTCATCGAGTTGCGATGTATGGAAGGTGCTCGCCTTGTCGGCGGCGAACTTGCGCAGCGACTACGTGAGATCGTCGCGCCACGCGGATGTTTCTTCCTGGCCGTGATTGACGCCGATGATCTGCATGCTGTCGTCGAGCAGCCCGTCGGCGGACAGGTTGTACAGCGAGGGCATGAGCAGGCGCTTGGTAAGATCGCCGCCCGCGCCGAAAATCACCAGCGTGCAAGGCGGCGGGATGCTTGCCCGCGCGGGGCGTCTTTGCCTTTTCTGCATCGTTCGCTTGAGTCGATTCCATTCGGCATGACGTGTCGTCCTTTGATCCGTTGCGTTGGCTTTATACATTGACTTCGGCTTCTGGAAAGACCTTCGGCAATGCGGCACAGTTCAATCGAAGCGCTGCGCCGTGGTGCATGCGCCATTGAACGTATGAATTTTGTAATTTTCTCCTTTCGTGTCGTAAAAAAATATGCGTGCCCTTCGAGCAGCATCTGCGCGCGGCTTCGAGAACCGGGATTTCAAATGAACGCACAGGACACTTCCATCGACCTTTCCGCGTAACTTCGAGCGCATCGGCTTTGCGTCCGACTCACGGCTCGCGCCGACGCTCGATACGCTGCGCGCGTTGCATCTGCTGCATCCTCAAGCGATTCCTTTCGAAAACCTCGACGTGTTGCTGGGTCGGCCGGTGCGCATCGATCTGGCGTCTGTGTAGCGCAAGCTCGTGACCTACGGTCGCGGCGGCTACTGCTATGAACACAATCTCTGCTTTTCCGCAGCGTACTCGAAGCGCTGGGTTTTCGCGTCAGAAGCTACGCAGGCCGCATGCTGTGGGGCCGCGACGGCGAGACCATGCCGCCGCGCACGCACATGATGCTGATCATCGAGGTGGACGACACCCGCTATGTCGCCGATGTCGGTTTCGGCGGCATGACGCTGTCCGCACCGATCGTCTTTCAGCCTAATCTCGAACAGATCACGCCGCACGGCGTCTTCCGTTTCGACGATGCCGAACAGGCGGCGTCGGGCTGCCCGCCTTCGTGCTGCAGCCGCTGATCGACGGCCAGTGGGCGTCCATCTATCGATTCGATCTCGATCTGCAGTATCAGGCTGACTACTATGAGATCTATGAAATGTCGAATCACTACGTATCGACCGATCCGCAATCGGTATTCATGAACAACCTGCTCGTCGCGCGGCTCGCGCTCGGCAGGCGGATCGGTCTGTTCAACCGCGCGCTCAGCGTGCACGACGAACGCGAAGGCACGCAAAAAGCGCGAACTGGCCGATGCGGACAAACTGCGCCGCGTGCTAGCGGATGACATCGGCATTGGTTTGCCGGATGACACCACCGAACTGGATGCCGCATTGGCGCGCCTTCTCTGACACATACTCGATAACGATATTCAAGAAGAAGACCCACGGTGGCAGCGATTTCCACACACATCATCGCAGCGCGATGCTCACGAGCACACTGCCCGCGTGGCGCTCGAAGTTCGTCGTCATCGGCGTGACGGCGGTGTTTCTCGCGCTCGGTCGGCGTCCGCGCGCTGTGGGTGCAGGTCATCTCGACCACGAGTTCTATCTCGGCGAAGGACAGAAGCGCTATCAGCCGCTGGCGCTGTCGGCCACACGCGGGAAGATTGTCGATCGCAACGACGCGATGCTCGCCGTCAATCTCGCGACCTACCAAGTCTGGGCGACGCCGCGTCTCTCTTCGATGGCGATCACGACAACGAGATCGCCCGTCTACTTGACGTGCCGCCCAAGGACCTGCAAAAGCGCCTCGACGCGGGCAAGCGCTTCGTGCTGCTCAAGCGTCAGGTGGAAGCGGAGACGGCCGAACGCATCGCGCAGATCGGCCGTGCGAGCGTGACGCTGGTACCGGACACCAAGCGCTTTTATCCCGAAGGCGAATCGGCGGCAAGACGGGCATGGCGCGCAAGCAGATCATCGGGCGCTCGTACGCCGCCAACAAGTACCGCGCGTCGTTCGTCAGCATCGCGCCGATGAGCGATCCGCGCGTGATCGTCGCGGTGATGATCGACCAACCCACGGGTGGCACGTACTAGGCGGCACGGTCGCGGGACCGGTGTTTTCCGGCATCGTCGGCGGGACGCTGCCCTTGCTGGGCGTGCCGCCGGACGCTTGAATCGGATGCATGAGCCGCATGAGCAGCGGGCGCGCGCCTTGCTACGTCGCTCAGGCGAGTCCGGCACGGCGCACCAACCTGTCCGAACTGTAAAGTGCGGTGTGCTCTAATGTCGGGCTTCGGACCATTACATCAAACCGAGATACCGAAACGGATTACGCCATGAAGAAACTCGCTGCGTCGCTCGCGTTGCCCTTGCTCATCGTCGCGTGCGGCCGCTTCCACAACGAAGACGCGGGTCAGCCCGAAGTCGATACCGCGTCGACCGAAAACCGCGTGACGAACATCGCGTAATGCTTGACCGATGAAGCGAAAAAGCACGGCACGCCGGTCAAGCAGACCGCCATTCCGCAATGGTTGGATGCTGGAATTCGGGGATTCGAACGTCGTCAAGGTGCGATTTGACTCTGACGAGACCAGAGACCACCTATCGCTATTACCCAGGCGAGCGTCATCCGTCGAATCTGTGGATTGAAGGCGCGGGCACGGGGTCCATCGTCGATGCGACGCAAGGCACAAGCATCAAGAACTAGGCACCATGCGCTCGACCAAGGCCATCAGCGCTGTCGAACGGCTGGAAACCCGCACCGGCAATGCGTAATACGCGGCCGTCTCCATGCCCGGCGGGTATTTCTATCTTATCGAACGCACGCCGGAAGGCTCGACCAAGCTCTCGAATCCTTTGCCGATGGATGAGTTCGTCGGCTTCGTGAATGCGCCCGAGCCGGCGAAACCGCGTAAGGTCAGCAAACTCGATCTCGCGATGGAAGAGCAAATTAGCCGCAGCGGCCGCGCCAGAAACAGCGAATCCGATTAGACCTGGCCGTCGGTTTCCTCCGCAATACCCCCCGTGCACTTGCGGCGCAGCATACACAGCGTGCCACACTCCTCCACGACGAATGTGCGTTGACAGACGAAGCATGAACGTTGCGTTTACGTACATTTTTGCTAACGATCTTACCCGTCGATATTTCGGGTAACGAACGTATGGGTCAGAAACGAGCAAGGGCCACTCGCGACAATTCCAGACAAGCGCGAGTGAACGGGGTGCCTGGGCGGCGCAAAGACGAACAACAGTCTTGACACGCCTGGCCGAGAGGAAGACTCAGGATGAAAAAGAAGAAAGGCGCGACCAAAGGCAGCCTTTTGCCTTCCGTTTTGGCGGATGTCGCGAGCTGCAGCATATCGAACGCGCGCTCGCGCAGCTCCCGCACGATGAAGCATCACGCCTCGGGAACGCTCAACGTCGATTACTGGCGCGAACGGCTCGCCGCCGTCAGCCGCAATTTCGCGCTCGACGGCGTGGGCAGCGGTCCGCGCAAGCCAGGCAAGGGCAGGAAAATCGACCAATAGGCTTTGGGCGAACGCGGTGGACGCGCCGGTCGCGCGTTCTTGCGGGCGCATTCGCCGCGCTTGCGACCGTGTTTAGCACCTACAGCCTCGCCCAGATCACGAACGGCTCGGGCAGCGACAACGCGGAATCGCGCGCATCGTATTCCACGCAGCGGGCCAATCCGTCCGGCAACACGGTGGTCGAGTCACAAGCGCCGCAATCCAAAGACGCTGCCGCTGGTGCGCACAGTTCTGCCAAATCAAAGGACAAGAACACCGGAGGCGCGGGCGGGTTCGATAACGGTCTGTATGGCACGGGCACGGGCAACAACAAGCCAGAAGAAATAAACGCGTTTCGTTTATTAGCGCGCGGCCTCGCCGTCCATCGCGTCGTAGCCGCGCATTAATAGATGAGCGCGGACACCACCCAACACAGCGCAAACAGTCCGACGATCGCGTAGCCAAGTGTGCCGAAGTGTTCGGAAAGCATCGCGGCTACATCCCACACACCGCCCTTCAGTTGCAGGCGATCGGCGATCAGCCCGAGCGCCTCGATGCCGCCGACCAGGCATCGCGATCAGCACCGACACCAGCGTCACGGTGAGGTTGTAGTAGAATTGCGCATCAGCTTCATGAATGCCCAGCCGTAGGCACCGACCCGGCAAACCGCGCGTCGCTTCGACGGCGGCGATGCCCATCAGGCCGATCTCGGTCGCCGTGCGGTCGCCGTGTCGAAGCCTAGTCCGAACAGAAAGCCCAGCGGATACATGTGTCAGCTTTTGCCGATGAGCCGGAACAGCGGCCGTATCAGGCGTGCGATCGGGCCGCCGCCGAGCGTGAGTAGGTCGGCGGCGGCCTCGCGCCAGGCTTCGCCGCGCCGCGTACGGCGGAACGCGCGCCACACGCCGCGCAGCACGAACATGTTTATCTGTTTATCGCCGCGATCAGGAATAGAAACAGCGCCGATACCGATGTGCCAATCAGCCCGCCGATCTCCCGATAGTGCAAAGACGTCCCTGCACCGCGAGCGCCGTCGCGACGATCAACGCAGTGGCAAGCACGACCACCGTCGAATGGCCGAGCGAAAGAAGATGCCGACGCCGAGCGGCCGCTGGCCCTGCTGCATCAGCTTGCGCGTGACGTTGTCAATGGCGGCGATGTGGTCGGCATCGATCGCGTGACGCAGACCCAGCGAATACGCCAGCAGCGACGTGCCGAGCAGCAACGGATGAGCGGAACGCGACCAGCACCCAGAAACCACGCCAGCACGTTGCACGCGATCAACGCGCCGATCAGGCGCGGGGGACGGCGTGTGCGAATTCGGTTTGTCTCGATGAGGGACATGGCAACGCCGGATGGAAATCGAGGCTCCGAGAATTCCGTGATTCGACCCTTCGCCAATAAAGCGCGCCCGCCAGCGAAGAAGGCTGCGGCGGGAAAAAGCTTAGGCGGATTCGTTGGTTTGGATCAACCGCGCGCCGCTACGATGGCACTTCTTCATCGTTCAACGCGTTCAAAGCGATCGCCCCGCCATGCCCCGTTATCTCGACATTCAGGCCCGGCGCGCGTCGTGGCGCTGGCGCAGCGAATGGCCGACGTGGGCGGTGATCGTCGCGGTGTACGCGGGCTGGTTTGGCGTCGCGCTCAATGTGCGCACGCTCGACCAGCCGCTCGCGCTCGGGCTGCTCGCGTTGCTGTCGTGCTGGTATATGTCGCTGCAGCACGAGTTGCTGCACGGGCATCGGACGCGCTGGCCATTGGTCAACATGATGTTCGGAATCGCCCCGCTCTCGGTGTGGTTTCCCCTATGCCGTTTATCGGGACTCGCATTTGCGGCATCACGACGATGCGCATCTGACCAAGCCGGGCCGCGATCCGGAAAGCTATTTCGTCACGTCTGCGCAATGGGCGAACGCTGGCGTCGTGCTGCGCGTGGCGCTGACGGCGCGCAACAGTTTCGTCGGGCGTCTCCTGATCGGGCCGTGGTTTTTGGTTGCCGCATCGTGGCGCGCGTTCATTCTTGGCGTCGGGTATCCGGCGCTCGCGCTGGGGCGTCGGTGCGCTCGTTTCAGGAGCATTGTCCGGCCGACGACGCGCATGAACGCACGATCATCAACGAAACGGCGTGGCCATGGCGGCGGCTGTTTCTGAACAACAATTTCCACGCCGTGCATCACAACTTGCCCGGCGTGCCGTGGTTCGCGCTCGCGAGCTGGCTCGATGCGCGCGGCGACACACTCGAAATCGTCGATCCAGGTTCTGATCTCACCGCCTTCTGGTAGCGCGAGGACGTGTTGCGTCGCAGACCAGCGGCTATCCGCTGGTCATCAAGGCGCTGAACGGACGAGTGCGCGTGATCGCAGCGGCGGGCTTCGATGTGCCGGGTTGCGCGGACGGCTGCTATCACAGCGTGCTGGTCAAAGGCCCCCACGTACGCGCCGAAACGCTCGCGGACTGCCGCGGCTTGCGCGCCGTCTACAACGACGATTCCAATAGCGGCATGAACCTGCTCCGCCATGCCGTCGCGCCTTTCGCGCTCGACGGGCGATTCTTTGCGACGGTCACGAAGAACGGCGCGCATCTGGCGTCGCTGCGAGCGCTTGCGGTCGATAAAAGCGCCGATATAGCCGCGATCGCCTGCGTGACGTTCGCGTTCGCGCGTGCTCACCTTCCTGAACTGACGGCGTGCACGTGATTGGCGTGACGGCGAGCGCGCCCGCGCTGCCCTTCATCGCGTCGATGCGGGTGCCGGCGAGCGACCTCAACACGCTCGCGCGCTCGACACGGCGCTCGCTCGCGACACCGACCGCGCCGATGTCGAAGCGGGCCTGCGCTCGGTGATCGACCAGACGCAGGCAGACGGGCTGATCACCACAGCGCAGAATTTTCGATCACCCCGCGCAACTGCGTTCGTTCGAGATCACCGCGCAGGCACGTGACGCGATCGCAGCGACGGTCTGATTCGATCGCGGCGAGACGTTCGAATCGCGTCAGGCGCGGCGCTTGCGAGGCCTTTTGGTGGCTCCATACGAATGCCGCCGGTCGAGCCCGTCTGATGGACGTCTGAAGTTTTGACGGGCAATAATGAGGCAGCGGGAATGCACGGTTTCATGCGTCCCGCGTGCATTTGATACGTTCATCGGCTCGGTTTCGGAAGCACAAATCTCGTGCGCCAGCTGCCGGAATAGGCGAAACAACAACGACGTCGCAAGACGGGAGGAAGAATGTCCATGCCGAGAAACCCCGCCACGGGAGCCATGCCGCTCCTCACGGAGTACGACGACGCCAGCGGCCAGAAGTTACGCTCGCTGCGTCTCGAACCCGCCATGGACGGCAAGGCCGTTCTGCTGATCGAAATCGACGAACGCAAACCCGGCATTCACCGCGAAGTGCGTTATGAAATTACCCCGGCGGAACTCTGATTGCAGCCATCGCATGGTGCGGAATTACCGGGAGAACAACATAATCGTTAAAACGATTTAATACTGTCCACAAGCAGCATACAATAACAAATACGCGAGCGCTTTACTCACAAGTCCGGCACGGAACATATGCAAAACTAGGCGGTGTGGTTCGTTACCATAGGTAAAGGCGGTTCGTGGTTTCATGGCATGACTTCCCGCGCGCATCCCTGTCGTGCGTTCATCGCGGCGATCCTCGAGCGGGTGGTTTCCCGCAATCGGCGCAAGACCGGTTTTCTGCAATTTGGTTCGAGCGGATTATTAGCCACTGCGGTAAATATGACGCGCGGCGCGCAACTCAAGCCATCGAGCCGCCCCGGTCCGCGCGGGGTATTGGCTCGTCATCTGATAATCAAAAAGCTGGATCAGGAAAGCCGTGGACGAAAGAAAGCGAGACAGCATCATTGCGTATTTGCGCAGCCGCATGGCCGAGTTCGGCATTACGGAAAGAGCGTTGGCCGAAGCCCAGGTGGTCACCGCACCGCCTTCCTTCACGAAGTCAAACGGGGCTAACGGCGCGCAAAAGCCGAAGCGGCCAATGCCGCAACTTCCAACCTTGCCAAGAGACGGAGACGCCGGTGAGCCGAGATTCCGCAACGCCAGCGGCGACACTTGGGACGGCCTGGGCGACATGCCCGAATGGCTCAAACGCGCTGTGCACGCGGGACAGGACATCGAGTTTTATCGCGTCTGACGTGAGGGTTCGCATCTGCCGGTTTGCGCGGTTCATGAGCGTTCATTGCATTCGCGCGTTCGTTCGTTTGAACGCAGACGAAGGATTCGCATTCACATAACGCGTTCATGAACCGAATGCGGTGTCATGCATGGTTTCCTGCGTGAACGCTCGACGCCTCCCGCTAAGCAGAGTACGAAACGCTTGCGCGCGTCATTGCGCGTCACGCAGCGCCTGGCTTCGCGCGCGATCCTGCCTCTCGCCCGCATAGGCAATCCATTCCGATTTATCAAGTCAAAAAATTTTCGGCAAAATTGCCCAAGCACGCCCGATCAAGTCCCGAAGTCTCCACTCGACAGGGGGCAAGCATGCCATCATCCGGACGCCGCCGCGCCGTGCCCGATTCGAACGCGCCGGATCGGCAGCAACGCGCGTGAATGCGTAGATCGGATGCCATCGGCACATCACACGACGCGCGCCATGCTCTCCCGGTCCGAGACCTTTCCGAGCGTCATGCGGCGCATGACGGCGGCACGCATGCTGCTCGACGGCGCATCGGTCGAGACAGTGGCTGAGCAGTTGCATCTGTCGGTGCAAGACGGTGCGGCGCTACAAGGCGATCGTCACCGAAAGGCGGCCTCGATGCGCTCGCGAAGATGGGCGTGGGCGGCCGCGCGTCGGTGCTCGATTGCGATGCGCTCGACTGGATCGCGAAGGCGCTGCAAGGCTCGGCGCACGCGCATGGTTTCGAGAGCGACGCATGGACCAATGCGCGGCTGCGCGAGCTGATCGAACGGTGCTTCGGCGTGCGTTATTCGCGGGTTTATATCTGGCAGATCGCGACCAATCTCGGGCTCGGGCATTTGTTGTCTTGTCGAAGTCGCGGCGATGAACTTCGCCCACTGAGTCGGTAAAGCCGCCAAATAAAGAACGGGACGCCCTCACAAGCGTCCCGTCTCTTCTCTCAGGTTCTTATCGCCCTATACCACCAGACTTAGAAATTGAAGTTGTCGATATTCGACGAATCGAAGATCGTCGGCGGTCCGAGAATTACTTCGCCGTTCTTGCCGACCGTACGCTTGCCGAGCTTGCCTGCTTCGAACGAATCGCCTTCCTTGCCTGTGGTCGTGCCCGACGCCAGATATTTGCCGCCGCGTACGCCGCGAGATAGCCCAACTGGCCCGGATCCCACAACTGGAAGGTTTTCACGGTGCCGTTCTTGATGACCGCGCGCATCTGATTCGGCGTGCCGAGTCCCGTCACCATCACCTTGCCCTTCGCAGGCGAAACTTGATCCACGTGTTCTGGTCGGCGTGGCCGAAAGAATCGCGAACTCGCCTTCACCGCCGATCAGCTTCGACAGTAACTGAATCTGCCCGCGCCTGATCGCTTCCGACTCGGCCTGATTGACGAAAATCTGCCGCCCGTCCGGCGCCGTGTCCGAGTCGAAGGTCATGACCTGTTCTGCGACATCGCCTTCTTGAGATACGGCACGAGCGCATTGGGTTGGAGGCGATCACGATGGCGTTCTGGCGTTGCGTGATGAGCGTGTTGATATAGCTCACTTGCGACGATGCGCCCGCATCCGACGGCCCGACCACCTTGCCGTCGCCCTTCATCTCCTTGATCGCAGCCATGCCGCCGTCATCGGCAGCGACCTCGTACGGGTTGTTGATCTGCTTTGGCACGAAGGCGATTTTGAGGCCGTTCTTTAGGTCGGCTGCACTCGCGGACAGCGCGACGGCCGCGGCCACTAGCGCCGCCGCGAGCACGGGAGCACGCATCAAACGAAAGGTTCTCTTCATGTCGGAAAGTCTCCTGTTTTACGCAAGATTGCGCTGGTTATGACGAAAACGACGACAGCGACGACGGAACGAATTCAAAGCGCTTGCGTCATCAGGCGCTTCTCGCGCGCCGCGCCGGAAGCGCGCGACGAGATTCGGAACCAGCACGGACGAAAGCAGCAGCGCGCCCGTGTCACGATGGTCAGCGTTTCGCTGGAGACGTCCGCGAGCGTCAGCGCATTGCGCAGCACGTCGATGATGAGCAGCGACAGCAGCACGCCGATCATCGAGCCGCGTCCGCCGAAAATGCTCACGCCGCCGAACAACACCGCTGCGATCACGGACAACTCGAAACCTTCGCCGTTGTCGCCGCGCGCGCTCGTGAAGTGCAGCGTGTAGACGATGCTGGCGAGCGCCGACATCGCGCCGGACATCATGAAGAGCTTGGTCTTGCCGACATCGGTGCTGGAGAACTGCGTAGCTGTCGGGTTCGCACCGATCGCGTAGAGGCTGCGGCCGAAGGGCGTCGCCTGCAACAGGATCGTGAAGACGATGGCGCCCACGATGACGAACGAGCACGAACGGCATCGGCAGGAACGAATCGCCGACCGTGTTGATGCCGAACGCCGTATAGGCCGCCGGAAAATCCGCGATCGCCTGATCGCCGAGCAGCACATACGCCAGACCGCGAAACAGCGCCAGCGTGCCAATGATGACCGCGAGCGAGGGAAAGAGAAGAGTGAAGCGCACGATCACGAGGCCGTTGAGCAGGCCCGCAAGCGTTCCGAACAGCACACAATGATGAGCGGCATCGGCAAGCTCATGTGCCAGAGCATGCCCATCAGCGCGCTCGATGCGCCGAGCACGGAGGCCCACCGACAGATCGATCTCCGCCGCGACGATGATGAGCGTCATCGGCAGCGCAATGAGCGCGATCTCGGTAAAGTCCGCGAGCATGTTCGAGATGTTCGCGGGGGACAGAAACATCGGCGAGAGCATGCGGCCCGCGATCAGCGACACGACGAGCACGATGACGAGCATTGCCTCCCATTACAGATGACGGTGCTTACCTGGTGCTTGCGTGGACAGTGCGGAATCCGGTCTAGCCATGATCGCGTTTCCTCATCATGCGACGCGCGACGGAACGCGCGAGCAAGGTATCGAGCGTGATCGCCGCGACGATCAGCGCGCCCTGAATGGCCTGCTGGCAGAACGGCGACCACGCGCAGCACGACCAGCGCGATATTGATGACACCGAGCACCAGCGCACCGAGCGTGGCGTCCATCACGGTGCCGACGCCGCCCGTGATCGCGACGCTGCCGACCACCCCCACGACGACCTGCAACTCGATGCCCTTCGCGGTGCTCGCTCGCATCGACGGTGCCGAAGCGCGCGAGCCACAGCACGCCTGCAAGGCCCGCAATCGCGCCCGAGAGCAGAAAGCCGGCAGAAAGCGGATCATCCACGCTGCGATCCACGCGAATGCCCGCAAGACGCGCGGCTTCGGGGTTCGAGCCGATTGCGTAATGCTCGCGTCCGCCGCGATACTGCTTCAGATACACGGACAACGCGATCAGCACGAGATTCGGCACGCCGAGCAGCGAGCCGGTGGCGATCGGTGCGAACGCATCGGGCAGGCTCATCGCGTTGATCTGTCCGCCATGAACCCATGCGTAATCCGCGCCGCGCACGATGTAGATAGAGCGTCGACAACGTGCCGACCAGAGAAGGCACGCGTCCGAATGTCACCAGCGCGCCGTTCACCGCGCCAATGGCGACTCCGATTCCGGTGCCCGCGAGCATCGATATGCGGAAAGGCTGCCGACCGCATACGCGCTCACGTCGACCACGGACGCGACCGACAGATCGATATGCCGCATCAGCATCACGATCGTCATGCCTGCCGTGAGCAGGCCGATGATCGACACATTGAGTAGCACGTCGCCGGGCGTCACATCGGCTTTCGGATAAAAGGTGTCGAGATCGTGGCCCACCATCTTGCTGACGATCGAATCGATGCTCATGTCCTCGGTCAGCGCGTCGTAGACCATCATGCTATCGCGCATGATGGTCAGGCGCTGCGTCAGCGCGAACACTTCATCGAGACGATGCGCGATGAAGAAAATCGCCACATCGCGTTCACGCAGCGATCGCACGATGGAAAACAGCCGTTCCACCTCGGGCAGCGACAGCGCCGCAGTCGGCTCGTCCATGATGAGCACGTTCGCATCGAACGACAGTGCCTTGGCGATTTCGACCACTTGCTTGATCCGCGATCGATAGACCGCGCACCAGTCGTTGCGGCAGGTTCACGCCGAGCGACGACAGCAATGCATCGACTTCGCGATGCATCTCGTCATAACGAATGCGCCCGAAGCGATCGCGCGGCTGACGCCCCATGTAGATGTTTTCGGCGATGGAAAGATCCGCGAACAGCGTCGGTTCCTGATAGATCACGGCGATGCCGGCATCGCGCGCTTCGGCGGGATTCGCGAACGTGCGCGCTGCCATCGACGAGCAATTCGCCCGTGTCCGGCTGATAGACGCCCGCGAGCAGTTTGACGAACGTCGATTTGCTCGCGCCGTTTTCGCCGAGCAGTGCGTGCACTTCGCCCGGCCAGAGTTGCAGGCTGCCGTCGCCGAGCGCGCACACGCGGCCGAACGACTTGCTCGCGTGTTTCAGTTCGAGTCTTGGCGAAAGGTCTGAAGTCATGCTCTTGTTTCCCTAGATGCGGTAGATGCGTTCCGCATTGCGCACGAAGAGCGCGTTCTTTTCTTCTTCGCTCGCGTCTTTCACGATCTGCACATATGCGTTCCATAGGTGCCGTGTAAGTGCCGAACAAACGGTCCACCGGAAAGTTCGATGCGAACATCGCACGCTCGCAGCCGAACGTGTCGATGGTTTCGAGCATGTAAGGACGCAGGCTTTCGATTGTCCATTCGTGATCGAACATCGCGAAACCGCTCCGCTTCACCGCGACGTTCGGGCACGCGGCGAGCGCACGCATTCCTTCGCGCCACGCGCGATACCCTTGCGGCGTGTTGCGGTCGACGAACATGCCCGCGTGATTGACGATGAACTGCGTGTCCGCATGTTCGCGCGCAAGTTGCGCGGGCCTCTTCCATCTGCGATGGATAGAGTTGCAGGTCGAACGACATATCGAACCGCTCCAGCAACGCGAAGTGCTTCCGCCATTGCGGCTCGCGCATGTAGTGGCGTCCGACATAGTCGTAGAGCCTGTTTTCATGCACATTGAGAATCTGGCGGATCCCCCACGTGTTGGCGCAGGCAGCATGCGCTTCGAGTATTTGCTGCGCGTTGTCCGCCGACAGATCTGCGCCCGCCACGATGCCGTTCGGCATGCCGCGACCTTCGCCATCGGCGTTCGACTGAAGCCAGCGCGTTTCCTCGACGGGATCGGCGGGATCGTGATTGGTATCGACATGCACGAGCTTGAGCACGTCAATGTCCTGTGCATCACGCAACAAATCGCTTAGCAAATAAATAATCGTGCTTCAGGTCGCGCGCATCGCCGACGAAGGACGTCTGCGGGTTCGCGAGCCACAGGTAATGATGCGTTTTCAGGTCGCACAGATGGATGTGCGGATCGACGACCTACATGGTGCGCTCTCCTCGCGAAGACAAGCGAACGTTTCAGGGAAGATGAAAGACCGGCGCGAGTGGCACCGCAAAGGGCCGCGTTGTTCGCATGCGTCTCCATCAGCTCGCTCTTCCACCATTTGCGCATGATGAGAAGCGCCGGCAGCGCGTCCGTCGTATGCGTGTCGGTGAGCTTGTAGCTGGCGAACCGATGTCCGGTCGATTCGTCGAGAAAGATCCAGTAATCGCGGATGCCCGGCTTGAGGGTCATGCGAAATGCCACTGTCTCCATGGCGGCCCGCCTTGTTTTGATTGGTGGATCCCTGTGTTCGGGACTCGTTGTGCTGCGACTATAATTCGCCGACCGATAACACGACAATTCGCAATCAGGATTGGTCGATCGCAAAACCGTATCAGCCGACGCTTCTATTGCGTTGCATCACGCGGACTGCCGAATGAACCAGAACGTCTCCCAGATCGCGCTCGTCAATCGCCTGAAGTTCAAGCATCTGGCGCTGCTCGTCGCACTCGACGATGCACGCAGCAATCTGCATCAGGCCGCCGAAGCGATCAAAGTCGCGCAGCCTAGCGCGAGCCGCATGCTCACCGATATCGAGGAAGCGTTCGGCTTCCTGCTCTTCGAACGCAACGCGCGCGGCATGCAGCCGACGCCGCTCGGCACGTCCGCGCTCGCTTACGCGCGGCGTTCGCTCGCCGACCTCACGCGTTTCGCCGACGATCTCGATAACAAATGGCGCGGCCGCCACGGCTAGTTGACCGTCGGCGCGATCATGAGCGCCGCACCCGACGTGCTCGCGATGGCCGTCACCGAACTCAAGTCCTAACGCCCGCTGTTCAACGTGCGCATCCTCGGCGAGGCTAGCGATCAGGTCGTGCAATTGCTGCATCGCCGCGAAGTCGATCTCGCGCTCGGCCGCCTCACTACGCCGCTGCAACACAACGACTTCGATTTCGAACCCCTTTCGCCCGAAGCGATGCGACTCGTCGTGCGCGCGAAGCATGCGCTCGCGACACGCACCGAATTCGCCCTCGACATGCTCGTGAGCTGGCCGTGGATTCTTCAGCCGATCATGAGTCCCGCGCGCCATCATCTCTTCGAAGAAGAACTCGCGCGCGTGCCTGACCACGCCACGCCCGCCGATGTTGTCGAATGCGCATCCATCTTCGCGACGCTGCAATTGCTTCAGAACAGCGATGCCGTCGCGATGCTGCCGAAGTCCGTCGTGCGCGATTATCTGCGCGCGCAATTGCTCGTCGAACTGCCGGTCGAAATCGGCAAGAGTCTGTCGGGCTTCGGCCTGTTGCGACGCAAGTTCAAAATCTTGAGCGAACCCGCCGAATACTTCATCGCGCTGTTGCGCAAATACTCGGCGAGTTCGCGTTACTGGGCTCACTGAAGATTGACGAACAAGCCGCCGTTCACCAAGAGCAATGCGCCCGTCACATAGCGCGCGATCGGATGCGAGAAACACCACGCATTGCACGACATCGTCTGGCTCGCCGAGACGTCCGAGTGGAATGCGCTTTTTCATATACGCGCGCTTCTCCTTGTCGGAGAGACCCTCGGCGTTCAGGTCGGTCGCGATGGTGCCGGGCATCACCGAATTGCAGCGGATGCCGTAAGGCCCGAGGGCGATCGAGCATGACTGCATCAGCGAGAATGCACACCGGCCTTGGTCGGGGTGTAATGCGTCTGCATGCGGCCGCCGAGCGCGCTGATCGAACTCGTCGCGCCGATCGCGCCGCCCGTGCCTTGCGCCTTCATCTGATTGGCTGGGCCTGCGTCACGTAGAACGCACCGTTGAGATTGACGGCGACAGTCGTTTCGTAAATCGACGGCGGCATGTCGAGGAACGCGTGAAGCGGACAGCAGATGCCCGCATTGCTCGACAACACGTCAACGCGCCCGAACGCGTCCACCGTGCGCTCGATCAACGCCTTGCCCGTCGCCTGCTCCGCGACATTGCCTTCCACGGCGATCCGCGCGGCGTCCGAGCTTTTCGATCTCCCTGATGATCGATTCTACCGCCGAGCCCTTATTGTACAACTTGTCGTTGTCGCCCCAGTAGTTAATCGTAAACGTCCGCGCCTTCGCGCGCGCGAGCGCAACGCCCGCCCGATGCCGCGCGATCCACCCGTCACCACGACGACTTTGTTTTCCAGTAGCATGTGATGCTCCTTCAATGCGTATAAGGCCGCGTCAACGCGCATTCGGGATTGAGACGCACGCCGAAGCCCGGCTCTCCGGCACCTTCATGCGGCCGTTCACCGACACCGGTTCGTCGAGCAGCAAGGGCGTGAACACCGGCACGACCTGATCGGCCTGCGGCGCCATCATCAGGAACTCGGCGAACGGTGAGTTGTGGCGCGTCACCACGAAGTGATAGCTGTACACCGACGAACCGTGCGGCACGACCAGCACGTTATGTGCATCGGCGAGCGCGGAAATCTTGACCAGTTCTATGATACCGCCGCACCAGCCCACGTCCGGCTGCACGAGGTCCGCGCAGCCCATCTCGAACAGCAGCGGAAACCCCAGCGCGTCGCTTCGTGCTCGCCGGTCGTCACCATCATGCCGCGCGGCACCGAGCGGCGCAGTTCAGCATAGCCCCAGTAGTCGTCGGGCGGAAGCGTCTCTTCCAGCCACTTGAGGCCGTATTCGTGCGCGGCGGTCGCGAGGCGCTTTGCGTAGTTGAGGGCGAGGCTCATCCAGCAATCGAACATCAGCCAGAAATCGTCGCCGACTTTCGAGCGCATGTCCGCGAGCTTGGCGATGTTTTTCGCCAGGCCTTCCTCGCCTTCCGCAGGACCGTGCTGTAAAGGCAGCTTGCCACCGATGAAACCCATCTGTTTCGCAAGATCGGGACGCGCGCCCGTCGCGTAGAACTGCAACTTATCGCGCACGGGACCGCCGAGCAGCTGCAACACGGGCTCCTTGCGGACCTTCGCGAGCAGAATCCCACAACGCGAGATCGACGCCCGAGATCGCGTTCAACACGATGCCTTTGCGCCCGTAATGGAGCGTCGCGTTGTACATCTGATCCCACATCTTTTCGATGTCGGTCACGCGCTGGCCTTCGAGAAAGCGCGCCAGATGCTTCCGACGATGAACGCGCCGATCTCGCCGCCCGTCGTCACCGCGAAGCCGACGACCATCGCTCGCCTCGATCTCGGCGTGGCGATGTGATCGTCGATTCAGTGATCGGCGCCCTGATCGTGATAATCCGAGCCGCCGCCCCGGACCGTGAAGGCGCGCATCTGGCGAATCGTTGGCATGGACATGTCGTGTCTCCTGTTCGTTGCTGTTCTCGATAAATGTTTGGGATGACTTATCTGTTTCGCCACCCGTCATCGGATGACACGCGGGCACGCGCACCAGCGCGACGATGACGATGCCCGCGAGCAGGCTTGCGCCGCCGAGCACCATCAGTCCGGCGCTTGCTCGAATGAAACGCGGCTTCGGCTGCGGTGCGGGCCATCGGCGCAAAGAAGCCGCCGAGTCTGCCGAGCGAATTGATGGAGCGCGATGCCGGCGGGCGCCGCGGCGCCGG